>NZ_JBFRYH010000085.1:0-7282 GCF_040984445.1 Streptococcus handemini | reverse complement strand
TAATAAGCAAACAATTTCTAACTTTTCTTCTACTGATTTTGGACTTCTTTTGGACATGTGAAAACTCCCCTTATAGTGTCTAGTGAATTTTGGTTTTTTCACTGTCTACTATATGGGGAGTATATCATAACTCATCTCATCTTCTTTTTCTTCAAAACTGAGACCATATATATCTGCCAGAGAGTAAGAATAGTCGATTTCTGTATTTGTTGTGCCAAACCAAAACCAATTTTTTTTGAGATTTTCAGGTAACATGGTCTGTAATTCTTGATACGAATAGGGCTTATCAAAAGTGAGCGCTACTTCTACTAATTGTCCCTTCATTTCTTTTGTAAGAGGCAATTCTTGACTCGGTTTTGGAGCGTATTTTCTGTTCCAATCCCCCCTTGTATTAAAGAAAACAGGATTCCGATAGGTACTTTGATTGCTAGAAAATCTCAGTTCTCCCTGATGCTCAACTATCGGGTACTTCACAAAATCACTCTCACTATCAACATGAGTAGCAAAAAGTGTCGCGCTGGCATTGATATCTCGATAAGGTATAAACACCCCGTCAATATCCTTCATCCTGTCTAAATGATAGGTTGATGAAAACTGTCCTTTCGGGCTGTTGCCACCTATAACATGCATATTAGGATAGGCAATGACATCCCGCTGATGATAGTAGTCCATCACTTTGCGAAAGTTACGATTCAGTAATTTTCCAGATACAAACATCAGGCCTGCATAAATGGCTAAAAAACTGACTACAACTGTTACAGATATCAAAATAATTTGCCGTCTATTTTTCTGTTTCGTTTTCTTTGTCAATACTTCAAATGTTTCCATGGTCATATCCTTTCTGTTTAAGGACTTGCCTTAATTTTTGACGACTGCGCTGAAGACCGACCTTGACCTTGCTGACGGAATAAGAGAGAAGCTCTGCGATTTCACGAATGGTAAAACCTTGAAAATAAAAGAGTTCCAAGAGAAGCGCGTCCTGTTGTGGCAATTTTTCTACTTCTTCCAAGAGAAAGTCATATTGGTCTGTTTCGAAGTGGGAAAGTTCATGTGGCTTGAAAAATTCTTTTCGTAAAATTTCCATGTAACGTTTGTTTGTCCCTGCGGTACTTATCAATGTAGCGACGAATGGCCGAGCGGTACAGGAAGGCACGAATCTTCTCACCAGGGATAGCAACTGGCATTTCAAGGAGCTTGACAAATATATCTTGGACGACATCTTCTGCCTGCTCTTTTGGAACACCTGATGCCATCAGATAAGCGATGACATCTTTGGCAAAATCAATCAAAACTTTTTCATAGGCATCTAGTTTAATCGCACTTCCCTCCCTTCTTCACTAATAAAACGAAACTAGACCCGTAAAAGTTACAGGTCTAGTCTTATTTTATCATATTTAGAAAAGCACAAACTGAAAATCTAAGAACCTGAGGTTCAAAAAAGATTATCTGTGGGCATTCAGGTGATGATAGGGCTTGACTTCCACATCTTGTCCGATATTAGAGGCAAAGATCCAGCTGGATTTTTCAAGTTGTGTAAAGTCTTCCGCCTTACCAGTTAGAATCACACCAGCAAATGTAGCTGTTTTTCCATCTTGATTCTTTTTAAGATAGTCTTTGACATCAGTGGTCAAATCATAGTCTTTCCCATCTGCTCCCACACTATAGCCGAGCCAATGATTCGCCAAAGCCTTCTCAAGATGTGCTTGAAAGAAGGTATAGCTATTACGGAAGCCTTGACTAGGCGTTAAATCAGCCAATTTCTTTTGATAGTCCTCATAGGCTTTTTGAGCTTCTTCCTTAGACAGATTTGCTGGTTTTTCCTGTTTTTTCATCTCCTCATAGGTTTCTAGTTGAGCGAGATTAGGCTGAAAGCCAATCTGAGCATTGAGCTTTAATTCGCTCGTATCATAGGAACTGTTGCTACCAATCCAATACCAGTTGATGTTTAAATTACTAGGAATCATGGCTTGAATCTCATCGAAGGTATAAGACTTATCAAAGGTTACAGCCATCTCAACCACTCGATTGGGCATCTGAGATAAGAGAGAGATGTCTTGAGTGACAATATTCCCCATTTGCTGATAATGACGGTTGGTATTGTAAAAAAGTGGCACCTTATAGCTATTCCCGTGGGTATAGCCACCCTTACTATCTGATGATTTGTAGAGATTGAGATGCTGATTTCTTCCATAGCCTCGGTAAAGACCGTAATGCTCTTCAAAATCTTCAAATGGAACCGTAATGCCTGCAATATCCTTCACCTGATCAGCATAATAGGTTCCTGTAAATTCTGAATCCGCAATGAAGGACCAGTTTATATAGCTAACATTAGGATAACTGATTTCTGTCATCGTTTGATGATACTCACGCACTTCATTGGCATTACGAGAGGTAATCCAAGCCAGCCCCTTCCAAGCCACGACCAACAGAAGAAAACCAGTAACAATTGAAAGTAGAATGGTTTTCACCCTATTCTTTCGTTTACTTTTCTTTGCTGCAACTTCAAAAGTCTTCATATTCATATCCTTTCTCCTTTAGCAATCTTGCTAATCGCTTGCGACCACGATAGAGATTCATTTTAACTAGGTTTTGGCTAATTCCCAAGACCTGGGCTACCTCCTTGGTCGTCATTTCTTGAAAATAATAACAGTCCAGTACCAACTGGTACTGAGTGGGCAATTCTGCTACCGCCTCATACAGCGGTCCATAATCTGATGTATCGTACTTTAGCACCTGATCCTTGTGGAAAAATTCCTGCTGGATAATCTCATGGTAGCGCCTATCCCTACGATACCGATCAATATAGGCTCGAATAGCTGAGCGATAAAGCCAAGCCCGTAATTTCTCGAAGGGAAGAACAATGTCTGCCTCGAGAATTTTAACTAAAATGTCCTGAGCAATATCATCACTATCTGCTTGATTGGCGCCTGATTTTTGCAGATAATAGGAAATTTCTCTCGCAATGCCCATGATTTCTTGTTCATATTCGTCGAACCGAATCTTTCTCCCCTCCTTTCACTAATAGAACGAATGAATTGGCAAATGGTTACAGCATATTTAGCAAATAGACAAAAAAATCGGCCAAAACCGATTTTTTTGTCCTTAACCTGAATTCCGCAAACCAGTTGCAACACCGTTGATGGTAATATGAATCAGACTTTCCTGATCCGCACTTAATTCTCCACGACGGAGGCGATTGATCAATTCAATTTGAATATAATTCAAAACGTTGAAATAAGGCATACGGTAAGCAAGACTGGCTTTCAAGAATGGCAGTTCTGCCAGTAATTCATCATTTTGTTCAATCGCCAAGATCATATCTTTGGTTAATTGCCATTCATCCAAAATGGTATAGAAAATAGAATGCACAGCTTCATCTTCACACATCTTGGCATATTCAAAGGCAATGTTCATGTTAGACTTGGAGAGGACCATGTCCACATTTGAAAGCAGGGAGCGGAAAAATGGCCAATTTTCATACATTTGTTGGAGCTTAGCAAGATTGTCTGGATCTTTGTCAATGAATCGTTTGAAACTAGAGCCCACTCCATACCAACCTGGAAGCATAACACGATTTTGCGACCATGAGAACACCCACGGAATGGCACGGAGACCTCCAATTTCGGTAATGGTTTTTCGCGCTGCTGGACGGGAACCAATATTCAAACTAGACACTTCACGAATTGGGCTCGCTGCAAAGAAATAATCATAAAAATTCGGATTGCCAAAGACCAGATCACGATAAATTTGGTAACTGTCCTCAACAATATCATTCATAATAGCACGGTAGCCATCAATTTCATCTAAATCAACAATCATCTGCGTCACCATCCGGTCTAAGGTTGCAGATACCAGCATTTCTAAGTTGTAGTAGGCTGCATCCTTATTACCGTATTTATTTCCGATGACCTCTCCTTGTTCTGTCAAACGAATCCGATCCTTAATAGAACCAAATGGTTGAGAAGTAATGGCATCATAAGAAGGACCACCACCGCGGCCAACTGTCCCACCACGGCCATGGAAGAAGGTAATTTTCACGCCATACTCTTGACCGATTTGGGTCAATTCATTCTGCGCTTTGTAGAGGGTCCAACCAGATGACAAATAGCCACCGTCTTTATTGGAATCAGAATAACCCAACATGATTTCTTGGTAATGGTCATTGCCTGCAATCCAAGATTTGGCAATGTCTAGCTGCAAGTAATTACGCATAGTGGCAGGGGCATTATCCAAATCTTCAATTGTTTCAAAGAGGGGCACAATCTGCACGCGTGCACGTTCTGCATCAACCAGACCGACTTCTTTTAAGAGAAGAGCCAACTCTAGTAAGTCAGATACATGCTCAGAATGAGAAATAATATGCTGCTTGATGACTTCCTCACCTAGCTTATCTTTCAGTTCACGGGCTGCTGCAAAAATAGCCAATTCCTTTTCTAACTGCTCTGATTTTGGAATATGGGTTGCAGATAAAATCCGTGGGTCTTCAACCAATTCTTTTAGGAGTACCTGACACTTTTCTTCTTCTGATAAGCTGCTGTAATCTTCTACAATTTTCGCAGAAGCTAATAATTCAGCGACACTGGCCTCGTGAATGCTCGAATCTTGGCGCATATCGATACTGGCTAGGTAAAATCCAAAGGTTTCAATAGCTTCTAATAATTCTGTCAAATCGCCCTTTAACAGCGCCACACCTTTGTTTGCTTCCAAGGATTCTTTTATCGCGATAATGTCTGCCTTAAACTCTCGAACATTGGCATACCGCTCATCACATTTCTGGTCATGAATCAGATAATCGCGGGTATGGGCCAATTTCATCTGAATATAATGAAAGGCTTTACGATATGGCTCATGCTCACGATAAACAGAACGATCTGCGGATAAATCAGCCAAAGCTTGAACGGCTGGACTAACCTCAACAATGGTTGTTGATAATGAGAAATTATTGTAGAGTTTTTCCAGTTGGTCATGGTAGTAATTCATAATGACTTCACACTGGGTAAGGGCAGACAACTTCAAGGTTTCTGCCGTAACAAAGGGATTCCCATCGCGGTCTCCACCAATCCACATTCCCATGGTAATCGGACGCGGATTCACTAGTTCAACTCCACGTTCTGCCGCAAGATTTTTATATTCTCGTTGGAGTTTGGTCACTGCCTTGATGAAGGAACTATTGTAATACTCCATGACATTGGTAATTTCATTTGTTACCTTGAGTTTCTTCTCACGAATCATTTCTGTCTGCATCATGATTTCCACATAGCAACGCAATTCATCGAGCCACTTAGTGCGGTTCATAAGACCGAGTTTCACATCACGATAGCGACGGAGTAATTCATGGATATGCTTGGTCAAATCAAGCATAGACTGGCGTTGAACCTGGGTCGGATGAGCAGTCAGAACAGGAACAACATTCAGATGTTCTAAGATTTCAGCTGCATCTTCACGCTGAGAAACCAAATCAATCGTGGTCGAAATTTTTCCAAGATAATCTTGCCCCAAATTATTCTGATGATTGATTTCATAAGCCAAATCCACATCTTCTGAAATGTTAATCAAGAGAGGTAAAACGGCAAAGTAACGGGAAATAACTGCTAATTCATCATTGGTCAACTGACCGATAATTTCCATCAACCGACTGTAATCATCTTGTTTTGAGAGAGTTCCAAGTTCGATAATCTTGTCAAAGGTTTCTTCAGACATCAGCTGACGCGCAACATCTTGCAAGATATCTGTCAAAATTCCTACTTCTTCTTGAATTGTCTCTTTGTTGTTATAGTTTTCTAATTTTTGTATCACCATATCTTCCTTTTCTCCTAATTTTCTTACTAAGTCATCGTTCGTTCAATCTCTTCTCGAATTAGTTCGCGCTTTTCATTGGCATCAATATTGAGCACAAAAGCAATTCCTATGGAAATAATCAATAAACTATTTCCCCCTTGAGAGATGAAAGGGAAGGTAACTCCCGTCGCTGGAATCAGACCAGAAATCCCTCCAATATTGACAAAGGTCTGAACAAGTAACATGCCCGCCACACCTAGTGCCATCATGGCATTAAAGGGATTCTTTGCTCGAATACCAACCACGATAATACGTAAAATCAAGAAAAACAAGAGAGCTAAAATAAGACTCGCTCCAAAAAAGCCAAGCTCTTCTATGACAATTGAAAAAGCAAAATCGGTATGAGCTTCTGGTAAATACCCATTTTTTTCAATCGAATTTCCTAACCCTCTGCCAAACCAGCCACCATTGCTCATGGCATAGTAAGAATTGGTCAGCTGCAATCCTGATTCTGTTGCGTTTTCAAAGGGATTAAAATAAGCTGCAAAACGTCGCGCAATATAGCCAAATAATGGAATTTTTGCCACAAATTCGACACCAAGCACTCGAATGGTTCCCAAAAGCAGAGCTGAAGCAGACACAATTCCTAAGAGGGCAGTTGAAAACCAACGATAACCAATACCGCTAGAAGTTACCATGACCACAATGATGAGGGCAACAATAACTGCATTTCCCAAGTCCGGTAAGGAAGCAACCAAGCCCAAAAAGATGAGACTGACCAAGCGCCAATCATTGAGCTTATTTGGAATCCACCGCCCTTTGGTTAAGGCCTGATAGTCATATTTTCGAATCTCACCTTGAATCTTAGCAAACTGATGAGCCAGATACCAAACGATCAGCAATTTTAGGTATTCGGCTGGTTGCAAACCAATAATACCATTAGGCCCCAAACGAATCCAACCGTGTGCCCCGTTGACAGCATCAAAAAAATGTGAAATGACCAGCAAAAATCCATCAATTAGCAGCGTGACAGAAATCAAGCCTGTTCTCCGTAAAAAACTTAATTTCATGCGGTAGATGATATAAATTGCCACTAAACTAATTACCCAATAACCAGCCTGACTGAGCAAAAGTTTAAAAGGATTTCCCCCATTTTGCACCTGTAAGGCGCTCGTTGTGGAATAAATCATAATCAGCCCAACAATGGACAAGATTAGATACGGAATTAAAATAGAATAGTTCAGCAAATGCTGTTTATCAATTTTCATCTATTCTCCTAAGCATCTTTTGAATATTGTTCTCATTATACCATATTTCTAATGAAAATACGGAAAAATCTGACAATTTTACGGAAAAGGCAACTATCCGAAGGGAAAACGAAAGTTCTAAAATGAAGTTAGCCAGTCAAGGGTATTAAAAAACATCTCAGAGAGATATAATTGTAATCACCACAACAACAATTAGAAAGACTCTGAGATGCAACACTATTATACACCAAAAAGAA
>NZ_JBFRYH010000084.1:0-7458 GCF_040984445.1 Streptococcus handemini | reverse complement strand
GACCAAGAGTAGTCAAGAGGGTGAAGAAACACGCTACTTTATCTTGAGTAGTCAGGTTAGTGCGAAGGAATTATGCGACTATGTACGAGGTCATTGGCAGATAGAGAGTATGCATTGGTTATTAGATATTGTTTTTCGAGAAGATGCGAATAAAACTTTGAACAAGCAGTTAGCGTTTAATTTGAATGTGATGGACAAATTCTGCCTAGCTGTCCTAAAACGGTTGGATTTTGGAAAGAAAATGAGCATGCGTCGTAAGAAATATGTCCTTAGTCTATCCTTTGACCAGTATTTAAAACGATTACTTTAAATCAAAAAAGTGTTTGAGGTAGAAAAAAGCCGAAGACCGTTTCATGCGTTTGTCGTGTTGGCAGAGAATTAACAATTGATTTTTAGAGTAAAACGTGATAAAATGACTGTAATTAGAGGTGTTTTGGATATGCATTTTACAGAAAGTGGCGGAGCTGAGAAATCCACAAGTGTCCCAAAACTGGTTGCTAATGATTTAGTATGAATACAATCAAGAGCGGATTTCGGTCCGAATTTGGGTGGTACCGCGGAAATTAGCACTAACTTTCGTCCCTGTCGTATGGCAGGGGCGTTTTTTGTGTCAGATGAAAGAAAGCGAGGCAGGTTATGATAAAGATTTTAGAAACTTATGACGGCAAATCCTTGCCAAAAGTGGAAACAGATCGTTTGGTTCTCCGCCAGCGAACGGTTGCGAGCGGACGGCGTACCCCTACTCTATGATGACCACTACCCGCACGCGGAGGACCAGACCACTACGCCGTCTTTTTTGAAGATCCAGATAGGGTGAAGTTGGAAGTGGTGTGGGAGGAGTAACGGAATACTATGGAACATCCGTAATAAATTAGGAGTGTAAAGTTTCAAACATTAACAACTAATATAGATAAATAAGAAAGGACAAATCATGTCAAAAGAACTATCACCAAAATACAATCCAGCCGAGGTTGAGGCTGGTCGTTATGCGAAATGGCTAGAGGCAGATGTCTTTAAGCCGTCAGGAGACGCAGAAGCAAAACCTTACTCAATCGTGATTCCACCGCCAAACGTGACGGGAAAACTTCACCTTGGACACGCCTGGGACACGACTCTTCAAGATATTATCATCCGTCAAAAACGGATGCAGGGCTTTGACACCTTGTGGTTACCGGGTATGGACCATGCTGGTATCGCAACACAGGCCAAGGTTGAGGAGCGCTTGCGCGAGCAAGGTATTACCCGCTATGACCTCGGTCGTGAGAAATTCTTAGAGAAAGTCTGGGAATGGAAAGACGAGTACGCTGCAACTATTAAGGAACAATGGGGCAAAATGGGCTTGTCGCTTGACTATTCGCGTGAGCGCTTTACCCTTGATGAAGGCTTGTCAAAGGCTGTTCGCAAGGTCTTTGTTGATTTGTATAAAAAAGGTTGGATTTACCGCGGGGAATTTATCATCAACTGGGATCCAGCAGCCCGCACTGCGCTTTCTGATATCGAGGTGATTCACAAAGATGTCGAGGGTGCTTTCTACCACATGAATTACATGCTTGAGGACGGCTCTCGCGCGCTTCAAGTTGCGACAACACGTCCTGAGACCATGTTTGGAGATGTTGCTGTTGCGGTCAATCCAGAAGATCCACGCTACAAGGACTTGATTGGGCAAAACGTTATCCTGCCGATTGTCAATAAAGCCATTCCAATCGTAGCTGATGAACATGCGGATCCAGAATTTGGTACAGGGGTCGTAAAAATCACTCCTGCCCACGATCCGAATGACTTCCTCGTAGGACAACGCCACAACCTCCCACAAGTCAATGTCATGAACGATGACGGAACGATGAACGACTTAGCAGGTGAATTTGCGGGAATGGATCGCTTCGAAGCTCGTAAGGCAGTCGTGGCGAAGTTAGAAGAGCTTGGTGCTCTTGTGGAAATCGAAAAACGCGTGCATTCTGTCGGACACTCTGAGCGTAGCGGTGCTGTTGTCGAGCCACGTTTGTCCACACAATGGTTTGTCAAAATGGATGAATTAGCTAAAAACGCCATTGCCAACCAAAAGACCGAAGATGAAGTGAAATTCTATCCACCACGTTTCAACGATACCTTCCTTCAATGGATGGAAAATGTCCATGACTGGGTGATTTCACGTCAGCTTTGGTGGGGACATCAGATTCCAGCTTGGTACAATGCGGAAGGTGACATCTATGTTGGAGAAGAAGCGCCAGCAGGTGACGGTTGGACACAGGATGAAGATGTCCTTGATACCTGGTTCAGCTCTGCTCTTTGGCCGTTTTCTACTATGGGATGGCCTGATGAAGACAGCGCTGACTTCAGACGCTACTTCCCAACCTCAACCCTTGTAACAGGCTACGACATCATCTTCTTCTGGGTATCACGGATGATTTTCCAATCCCTCGAATTTACAGACCGCCGTCCATTTGAAAATGTCTTGATTCATGGTTTGATTCGCGACGAGCAAGGTCGTAAAATGTCCAAATCTCTCGGAAACGGGATTGACCCTATGGATGTCATTGATCAGTACGGGGCGGATAGTCTCCGCTGGTTCTTGTCAAATGGCTCTGCCCCGGGTCAGGATGTCCGTTTCTCTTATGAGAAAATGGACGCATCTTGGAATTTCATCAATAAGATCTGGAACATTTCCCGCTACATTCTCATGAATAATGAGGGCTTGAGCCTTGCAGATGCGCGTGAAAATGTCGCAAAAGTAGCTGCAAGCGAGGCTGGAAACGTAACAGACCGCTGGATTCTCCACAACCTCAATGAAACCATTGCTAAAGTCACTGAAAACTTTGACAAGTTTGAGTTTGGAGTGGCAGGGCACATCCTCTACAACTTTATCTGGGATGAATTTGCGGACTGGTATGTTGAGTTGACCAAGGAAGTGCTTTATAGCGATAATGAGGCAGAAAAAGTCATGACTCGCTCCGTGCTTCTTTACACCTTGGATCAAATCTTACGCCTGCTTCACCCAATCATGCCGTTTGTGACGGAGGAAATCTTTGGGCAAATCTCAGAAGGAAGCATTGTAACGGCAAGCTACCCAGTGGTTCGTCCTGAGTTTGAAAATCTTGTAGCGGCAAATGGCGTAGAAGCGCTGAAAGACGTGATTCGTGCCGTGCGAAATGCTAGGAGCGAAGTCAATGTTGCCCCAAGTAAGCCTATTACGCTCTTGATTAAGCCGACTGATAGTCAGCTAGAAGAGTTCTTCAAGGCAAATGTCAACTACATCAAACGCTTCACCAATCCTGAGCATCTAGAAATTGACGGCAGTTTGACCGCACCAGAACTTGCCATGTCAAGCGTCATCACAGGAGCTGAAATCTATCTGCCTCTTGCAGATTTGCTTAATGTTGACGAAGAATTGGCTCGCCTTGAAAAAGAACTTGCCAAATGGCAAAAAGAACTCGACATGGTTGGTAAAAAACTCGCCAACGAAAAATTCGTTGCCAATGCCAAACCAGAAGTCGTCGAAAAAGAACGAGCAAAACAAACCGACTACCAAACCAAATACGACGCCACCGTCGCACGGATTGAAGAGATGAAGAAGCTGGTGAAATAAAGAGATAAAATAAACCCTGAGCAGAAAAATGCTTGGGAGTTTGGCAGAATGAAGAGATAATATGTTTGTTAAAAGATTGCAAAAGAGAGCCCTTTCAACCATTCCAGTAGTTGAGTTTCTTACCCAACTCTGCTATACTAAGTATAAATAAATCGAAAAAAGTGCTATCTAGTACTTTTTTCTTGTTATGAGAAGGAGGAGAAATGAACTATATCTGGTCTTATTTGAAAAAGTACCCCAAATGGTTGGTTTTAGATTTAATTGGGGCAATCTTTTTTGTAGTTGTCAATCTTGGTCTACCAACGGTTCTTGCCCGCATGATTGATGAAGGCGTCAATGATAGAAATACGGAGCGCTTGTATTTCTGGGCTGTGATGATGCTAGTTGTGATTGTTCTTGGAATATTAGGGCGTATCGTCTTATCTTATGCTGCTGGTAAATTAACGACTAGCATGGTCCGCGATATGCGAAACGACCTCTATGCTAAGTTGCAGGAATATTCGCATCATGAATACGAGCAAATTGGAGTATCATCCTTGGTGACACGGATGACTAGTGACGCCTTTGTTTTGATGCAGTTTGCAGAACAAGTCTTGAAATTAGGGGTCATTACTCCTTTGATGATGGTATCAAGTGTGATGATGATTTTCTTGACTAGCCCGTCTATGGCTTGGATTGTTGCTTCTGCCATGCCATTTTTGGCGCTTGTTGTGTGGTATGTGGCAGTGAAGACTCGACCGCTGTCGGAAAAACAACAGAAGACCTTGGATAAAATCAACCAATATGCACGAGAAAATGTGACTGGTTTGCGGGTGATTCGTGCTTTTGCACGAGAGGAATTTCAAGAAGAGCGCTTTGCGGAGCAAAATGACCTCTACGCTCAAAATTCCAATCGCTTGTTCAAGCTAACAGGTCTAACCGAGCCACTCTTTGTTCAGATTATCATTGCTATGATTGTCGCCATTGTCTGGTTTGCTCTAGCACCGCTTGGACGAGGGGACTTGCAAATCGGGGATTTAGTTGCCTTTATTGAGTACAGTTTTCACGCTCTCATGTCATTCCTACTTTTATCGAATCTCTTTACTGTTTATCCCCGGACAGCTGTGTCAAGTGAGCGTTTGAAGGAGGTTATGGATATGCCGATTTCGATTAGTCCAAATGAAGACGGGATTACGGAGACCGAGACTAAGGGTTATCTGGAGTTTGATAATGTGACCTTTGCCTATCCAGGAGAGACCGAAAGTCCAGTCTTGCACAATATTTCCTTTAAGGCAAAACCAGGTGAGACCATTGCCTTTATCGGCTCAACTGGTTCTGGAAAATCCTCTTTGGTACAGTTGATTCCACGTTTCTATGATGTGACGCTTGGAAAAATTCTAGTTGACGGGGTTGATGTGCGTGCTTACAATCTCAAGGCACTCCGTCAAAAGATCGGCTTTATTCCGCAAAAGGCTCTTTTGTTTACAGGAACCATTGCAGAAAATCTTCGATACGGAAAAGAAGATGCCAGTCATGAGGAATTGCATCAGGCAGCCGATGTGGCGCAGGCACGTGAATTTATTGAAAGTAAGGAAGAGCAATTTGAAACCCACTTGGCAGAAGGTGGTAGTAACTTATCGGGTGGGCAAAAGCAACGTTTGTCGATTGCTCGTGCGGTGGTCAAAGAACCCGATATTTATATCTTTGATGATTCTTTTTCAGCCTTGGATTATAAGACAGATGCGATTTTGCGTCGCCGTTTGAAAGAAGTAACGGGAAATGCGACTGTCTTAATCGTGGCTCAACGTGTTGGAACCATCATGGATGCTGATCAGATTATCGTGCTTGACAAGGGAGAAATTATCGGACGCGGTACGCATGAGGAACTCATGGAAAGTAATGATATCTACCGTGAAATTGCTAATTCTCAGCTCAATAGCCAATCATTAACAGAAGAATAGGAGGAAACATGAAACAATCATCTAGTTTTACTCGCTTATGGAGCTATTTAAAAGAATATAAACTGGCGCTTTTTGTAGCCGTTTTCCTCAAAATTCTGAGTGTTGTCATGAGTGTTTTGGAACCGTTTGTCTTAGGACTTGCGATTACCGAATTGACCAAAAATCTCATGGATATGGCAAAAGGTGTAGCAGGTGCAGGAATCAATGTGACCTATATTTTCTGGATTTTACTACTCTATTTCATCCGTGCGCTCTTTTATGAAATAGGGGCTTATTATTCCAACTATTTCATGACCAATGCGGTTCAGCAGACGGTTGCGGATTTGCGGAATGACTTGAGTCGAAAAATCAATCGGATTTCTGTCGCTTATTTTGACCAGCAGCAGTTTGGCGATCTTTTGGGACGCTTTACGAGTGATGTGGAGACGGTCTCAAATGCTCTCCAGCAAAGTGTGCTTCAGTTGGTGAATGCGGTGTTTACCATTACCCTTGTAGTAGCCATGATGCTCTTTTTGAACTTTAAATTGGCCTTGATTGTCATGATTAGCATTCCTCTGACTTACTTTGGTGCCCAGTTTATTCTCAAAAAATCGCAACCCTATTTCAAGGAGCAGGCGGCTATTTTAGGCCAGCTCAACGGATTTGTGCAGGAGAACTTGTCTGGCTTCAATGTCCTCAAACTCTATGGTCGTGAAGAAGCCTCAACAGAGGATTTTCAAACCATTACAGATCAATTACAACAGGTTGGTTTTAAGGCTAGTTTTATCTCTGGTTTGATGATGCCGGTTCTTCGTGCTGTGTCTGACTTGACCTATTTGATTGTAGCGGTTGTCGGTGGTTTGCAGGTCATTGCAGGGCGCTTGACAATCGGGAATATGCAGGCCTTTGTCCAATATGTGTGGCAGGTCAGCCAGCCGATTCAGACCTTGACCCAATTAGCAGGGCCTTTGCAGAGTGCCCAGTCGTCGCTTGAGCGGATTTTTCAAGTTTTAGATGAAGCAGATGAGCCAATGGAAGTGAAAGAAGAGTTGACGCATGATTTGACAGGTCAAGTCAGCTTCAAGCATGTGGATTTCCAATATGTAGAAAACAAGCCCTTGATTCGAGATTTTAATCTGGAAGTGAAACCAGGGGAGATGGTGGCGATTGTTGGACCAACAGGGGCTGGAAAGACAACGCTGATTAACCTCTTGATGCGCTTTTATGATGTGACCAGTGGAGCGATTACAGTGGACGGACATGATATTCACCATCTTTCTCGTCAGGAATACCGCCAGCAATTTGGTATGGTCTTGCAGGATGCTTGGCTCTATGAGGGAACGATCAAGGAAAATCTCCGTTTTGGAAATTTAGCTGCGACAGATGAGGAAATCATCGCAGCAGCCAAGGCCGCAAATGTAGACCACTTTATCCGCACGCTTCCTGGTGGTTACAACATGGAGATGAATCAAGAATCGAGCAATATCTCGCTTGGGCAAAAGCAACTTTTGACCATTGCACGGGCTCTTCTAGCAGATCCAAAAATCTTGATTTTAGATGAGGCAACGAGTTCGGTCGATACGCGTTTGGAACTTTTGATTCAAAAAGCTATGAAGAATTTAATGAAGGGGCGGACCAGTTTTGTCATTGCCCACCGTCTATCGACTATTCAAGAAGCTGATAAGATCCTCGTCTTGAAAGACGGCCAAATCATTGAACAAGGAAATCACCAGAGCCTTCTAGCTGATAGAGGTTTCTATTATGACCTATACACGAGTCAATTCGCTAAAAAAGAAGAAAGTGCCTAACAAAAAAGAGCCAGTTGGCTCTCAGATTGAAGACAAAGTCCATAGAATTCATTTTCTAAGGGCTTTTCTTTATAAATAGGAGTATAATGAAAGTATCTCATATGAGGAGGAGAAGAGCTATGCTTCATAAAGAACAACCAGAATATAA
>NZ_JBFRYH010000083.1:0-7511 GCF_040984445.1 Streptococcus handemini | reverse complement strand
TAGTAGCTATCTACCAAGTCCTTCTCAAGAAAGAAAACTACAACCCAATCTTGCAAGGCTTAACCGAAATCAGAAACCCTGACAAGACAATGTCTGTTCAAGATGCTATTCGATACGCACAACAACACGGTTTTAACGTCGTTTCATTTTAAAAATCAGGTTTCAAGACCTCTTTTTAGTATGCCCAAAATTTGGGTAAACAATAGTTCAATTAACTTTGACTTTTTTCAAACTTGTCCTCCCTTTGCTACGATTATCTGATTTCGCAGGCCTGGAGTAACAATCATCTGATTTTCTTTGGTAATGATGATCGCTTCAATCCCTTCTTGCTCTTGAACTGTTTGGTAGACTTCTTGAATTGGTTGTCCGAATAAACGAGTAGTCCAGATTTCTCCATCAACAGATTGTTTGGAAACAATGGTCAGACTTGCGACATCACTTGCGACAGGATAGCCTGTCTGACTATCAAAGATATGGTGGTAGGTTTTTCCTTCATGGGTAAAGGTCCGTTCGTAGATGCCTGAAGTGACAACTGAGCCTTCTTTTATTTTTAGAATGGCAATATTATTTCCTCTTGGAAAATTTGGGTGTTGAATGCCGATATGCCAATTGCCATCTGCATTGTGGCTAGCTTGTCCAAATGTCAAAACATTGCCACCTAGATTGATGAGACCTTTTGATACGCCAACGCGGCGTAAATGTTCGACAATCCGATCCGCAATATAACCTTTAGCAAGAGCACCCAGATCAATGGCCATTCCTTCTTTTTGTAAATAAACAGACTGCATTTCCTCATCTAATTCAATGTCTTGCGGATTGATTAAGGCCAATTTTTCATCAATCTCTGCTTGGCTAGGAACACGCGCATCTGAAAAGCCAATCCGCCAAGTTTGGATTAAGGGGCCAATCGTGATATTTAAACGGCTATTTGGAGCGCAGCTATGAACCTTTCCAATTGCAATCAATTCAAACAAATCAGCCGCAACAGGAACTGCTTGAACCCCTGCATTGTAATTCACTTCCATCAAGTCAGATGTTAAATCGTTGGCCGAAAATCGATCCTTATATAGATATAAGAGTTCTTCTACTTGGTCTAAAATAGACTCCGCCTCTGGGTGCCAAATTTTCATATCAATAACTGTTCCCATGAGACGAAGTTGTCGACTACTCGCTTGCATCTGCCGCCACCTGTTTCAATTCTTGGTAAATTTGCTCATTTTCTTCAATTGAATATGAATTAGCTCCACTAGCTAAAGGATGGCCGCCTCCGTGGTGGCGCTTGGCAATTTCATTGATGGGAAGAAACTTACTGCGCAACCGCACCCGATAAGAACCATCCGGTTGCTCGACAAAAATCCCCCAGCTTTTGACCGTATTGACACGACCAGGTACTCCGACAATAAAGGAAGTATCTGCATCTCCAATCCCAAATTTTCTGAGCAAGTTTTGGCTGAGAAGGACACGTGCTGCTCCATTTTCATCGACTTCCAAATGGTCGTATACATAACCAATTAACTTAGCAACGCTATAATCAACTGACTCCATTTGTCTCGAAAGACCCGCAAAATCGAACTCATACTGACGAAGTTTTGCCACAATTTCAAAAGTTTTTGCAGACGTCGCTGGATACAAAAAGCGTCCTGTATCACCGATAATACCCGCATAGAGTAAATAGGCAATGTCCGCATCTAATTCCAACCCCATGTCAAAGGCAAGCTGGGCAATCATTTCGCTACAAGAGCTGGCACTGGTATTGACCCATGAAAGATCACCGTAGACTTCATCGTTGGGATGGTGGTCAATCTTGATGAGAAAATCCCCCTGATCATAGCGCTTGTCATCAATACGAGCTTGATTGGCAGTATCTGTCACAATAACCAAAGCACCTTGATAGTCCTCATCTGCTACTGCCTCCATCTGCGCCAGCCAAGCAAGATTTGGCTCCGTATATCCTGTAATCTTGACCGTTTTTTCTGGAAAATTTTTCTGTAATACGCGCTGTAATCCCACCTGACTGCCTAAAGCATCTGGATCAGGCCGCATATGACGATGAATGACAATGGTCTGGTACTCTTTTATTTTTTCTAAGATTTTTTCTAACATGCTACGCACTCCTTTTTTTCATTCTATCATAAAAGTGGCGCTTTTGAAAATTTGGAGAATATGGTATACTAAGGCTATCATCTATTTTGGGAGGAAACTATGGCACTAGCAAAAATTGTCTACGCTAGTATGACAGGCAATACTGAAGAAATTGCGGATATTGTCGCAAATAAATTGGAAGAACTCGGTCTTGAGGTACACAATGACGAATGTACCACTGTTGAAACAGAAGAAATCTTAGATGCAGATATCATCATCGTAGCGACCTATACCTATTCGTACGGTGCAGATGGCGAATTGCCTGATGAAATCGTTGATTTCTACACAGACTTAGCTGATTATGACTTAACAGGAAAAATCTATGGCGTCTGTGGATCTGGCGATACCTTCTATGAAGATTTCTGCAAATCAGTAGACGATTTTGACCTCATGCTCGCTTCTCGTGGGGCAACCAAAGGGGCAGAGAATGTCAAGGTCGACTTAGCAGCTGAAGAAGATGATATTGTGAACCTCGAACGCTTTGCAACAGACCTCGTAGCTGCTTTGGAGAACTAAACAACAAGTAAAAGACGGACTAGGTAAACTGGTCCGTCTTTTACTTATTCTTTCTTCCCCTTGCTATCTGAAATTTTCCTACATGATGACTAGCTCCCACTTTTTCTGAGCTAATTGTCCCTTCTCAAGCGCCTTCTTCACAGCACAGTTTGGCTCTATCTGATGTTTACAATCAGAAAAGCGGCACTCTGAAGCAAGGGACAGAATATCCTCAAACAAAATACTCTCATCTGCTATTTGGTGCGTTTCAATACCTTTAAAACCTGGAGTATCAATCAAATAGTAGTCTAAGGTTTTTGAATAGAGAAAATAGCTACTTGTTGTGTGTCTTCCCTTCACATCTTTCCGAACATCACCGACTAGCATGACGGTGTTGGAAAATAGTTGATTGGCCAAACTAGACTTCCCAACTCCAGAACTACCGATGACCAATCTACTCTTTTTTAGTCTGTTTAAACGCATCAAGAGAGAAGACAAGGGAAGATTACGGTTTTTAGCGACCATCACCTTGCTATCAAACTGCTCGTTGCAAACTATAAATAGACTGCTTGCGATTGACAAGGTAGCTGATGATCACGGTAATGGTAAAAAATGGGAGATGGTGAAAGCCAAAGACCTCTCCACCAATCAATATAGGAGCAAGTAAGGTATTGGTTGCACTGGCAAAGACACTTATATAACCTGCTGCTGCAACTATCTCTACCGGAAGTCCAAAAAATGGAGCCAAGATGACACCAAGAGAGGCACCGATAGCAAATAAGGGTGTCACCTCTCCTCCTTGAAATCCAGCTGCTAAGGTGACAGTTGTAAAAAGCAATTTCAGTAGAAAATCATAGGAATAGATTTGCTGGTTTGAAAAGCTCTGTTCAATCAAATTCGTCCCCAAACCTGCATAGCGCCCAAAGTGAGCTAAACCAATGGCTAGACTAAGCACAAGACCAATGATAGCAATTCTCCAATAAGGATTGGGCAGATAGTGAAGAGTCTGTTTTTTTAGATACTGCTGTAGAGAAATAAAAGCATTTCCAGTCAGACCAAAGAAAAGGCCCAAGATGACACATTTAATAAACACTAGAATGGTTAACTCTGGAGTAGCCGCAATCAAATGAGTAAATTTTTCCAAACCTAGAATATGAGAAAAGCTACTTGCAGTATAGACCGCAACAAGAGCTGGAAGTAAGGCATACAATTGAAGCTGGCCAATCGCAAGCACCTCTATGGAGAAAAACAAGGCTGCAAGTGGAGTTTGAAACAAGCCTGCAAAACCCGCTGCCATACCTGTCACTAGAATCACTTGCTCGTGCTTAGGAAAGGTAAAAAAGCGGTCAAAGTGATGAGAAATAGCTGCACCAAGCTGGACTGCAACTCCTTCTCGACCAGCACTCCCACCAAATAAATGGGTTAGCCAAGTGGACAGGATGACAAGAGGAATGAGCGAAAAAGGAATCTTTCTGCCCTCACCATGAGCTACCTCAAAAACAAGTGACATTCCTTTTTGCGCTTCCTTGCTAAAACGCTGGTAAAGAAAAACAATCACCAGTCCTGCTAATCCCAGAAAAGGCAAGAGGCCACTAATGTGGCTCGTCCGCCATTCTCCAATCCAGAGCAAAACACGACCAAAAAGGGTCATTAGGCCACCTGTCATCAGACCGATGATTAGACCAAACACAGCTAAACGAATCGATAGAGTATAGGGATGCTGATAACTATTCTTTATGGGTATCATCACTCCTCCTTCTTATTTTATTCTCAAAGCAATTAATTGAGCCTCAAAATGATGATTACAACACAAAATCCAAACATCTAAATTAAAAAAACCTACAGCAATAACTGTTTGACCTTACTGATTTCTGATTCGTTGACAACCAAGAAAATGGTCGCACCTGCATGGAGGACTGTATTCCCAGAGACTACTTCTGATTTTTGATGATGAATCTGAGTTGTCAGTAAGATATTTTTCGGTAAGGCTAACTCCCGCACTCGTTTCCCAGCTAGCTTGTCCGATACAATCAGCTCAATCAGTGTTGGCTCGATGATATTGGAAGGTGCTGTGACAGACATTTTTGCCAGCATGGCTTCGTAAATAGGCTCCCCTTTTAACAAATCCATCACAATATAAGATACGAGAGTAACCACACCAATAGCCATCAATTGCTTCAAATCGCCTACCATCTCTGTCACTAAAATCATGGCAGTAAGCGGAGCCTTGGAAATGGCACCAAAATACCCTGCCATGCCCAAGACGATAAATAAAGGAAGGGCAGTTTCCGAAATAAGATGAAGTTGCTCAAGAGTTAGACCAAAAGCCATGCCCAATAGAGAACCCAAGGTTAGCATGGGCAAAAAGATACCGCCTGGCAGGCCACTACTATAGGAAATCATGCTCCAAACAAAGCGAATGAGAAAATACAGACAGATTGTCGCTAAGACCTGATGTTCTTGAGCAAGTGAAATAATCAATCGATGTCCTCCACCTAGTAGCTGTGGGTAGAGATAGCCAATCGGAATCATCAACAAAATGCCAATCACCCCATAAGAATAAGACGGTATCCGACATTTTTCTCCAAGAAAATCATAGAAACGATGAAAGTTTAAAATAACTTTTTCATATCCAAAGCCCATTAGACCTAAAAAGATTCCCAAAAGTACAAAAATCCAGTATTGTTTTAAGGAGAGAAAAGGCAATTCTTGATTCATCGATAGAACAGGGGTCAAACCAAAAATATTTAGCGAGATGAAATTGGCCACAAGACTTGCTACTAGGGCTGTTACCCAAACCATACGTGAAAAATGGTGATAAATTTCTTCTACTACAAAAAGAAGACCGGCAATCGGTGCATTAAAGGCCGCTGAAAGTCCTGCTGCTGCTCCACTAGCAATAAAGGCTCTCGTTTCTAATGGGCTGGCTTTCAGGAATTTCGCTACGCCTTTCGCGGACATGGCCCCCAACTGAATACTCGGTCCCTCACGCCCTAGCATAAATCCCATTGAAATAGCACATACACCTGCCACAAATTTTTTCCAAAGTACACTCCACCAGTCAGTACGCAGTAGTCCCTTCAATTCTCCTTCAATATGGGGAATCCCTGATCCCTTAATATCTGGATCAGACTTGACTAACAGACTAATCAGCCAAACCACCAGTAGACTGACTAGAGTAATAGGTATTAGGCGGATTGGATTAGCTTGAGCAGCATGATACTGCGAAAGAACCAGTTCAAAAAGTAGCTCAATCGCTAGACGAAATAAGCTAACCACTATCCCTGAGACAATCCCCACCACTATCCCACGCCAGACAAAACCCATAATCGAGCTTGCTGAAAACCGGAACTCCCTATGATGATTTTCCATAATTTTTCTCCTATCCTTATCCTCAATGAATAACTCCATAAAAAAGTAACTGCTCTATTTAGTGAGCTTTCAGGATTTCTTATTCTTATTTTACCAAATCCCAACTATTTTTTCGAGGGGAAATAGGTTAATGAGAAAAATACTACACTATTTGCATCTATTATCGCTCGTTTCAGCTAAATATATAGAATAGATGGTATCGACAAGAGTACTGAAGAACTCTTTTAGTTTGCCCCTTCCTTGCCCCTCACTTATATTTTAGACATCATAAAACCCTTGAAAACATTGATGTTACAAGGGCTTTTAAAATTTTAATATCTCCCCTGCAGGAATCGAACCTGCAACTAATTCTTAGGAGGAATTTGTTATATCCATTTAACTAAGGGAAGGTTCTTTTATTGTATCGTAGACAGGGCAAGATTGCAAGAAAAAAATGAAAAGCACCCTTACGGGTGCTTGCATCCACTATAGGACTGAGATACCAATCGTTGATTAACGACGGATTTCTTTGATACGCGCAGCTTTTCCTTGCAATGCACGTAGGTAGTACAATTTCGCACGACGTACTTTACCGTAACGTACTACTTCGATTTTATCAACACGTGGAGTGTGGATTGGGAAGGTACGTTCTACACCGATACCGCTTGAGATCTTGCGGACAGTATACATTTCTGAGATTCCTTGACCTTTACGAGAGATTACAACACCCTCAAAAATCTGGATACGCTCACGACTTCCCTCAACAACCTTCGCGTGAACACGCACAGTGTCACCAGGACGGAATGCAGGGATATCAGTACGAAGTTGACCCTCTGTCAAACTTTGAATTAATGGATTCATGTTTTCTATTCTCCTATCTTGCCAATCATGAGAGCATGGTCCCAGCGGATTAACCGTTTTTTGTGTGTCCATTACACACGCTCTCTATTATATACAAATATTACGCACTTGTAAAGTAAAATATGTGACTATTTTTTAGAAAATAGTGTGCCGATTTAGCTTTTTTTAAGAAAGAGAAACTATACTATACCTAAGCTGAAGACAGCGAATTTTCTTTTTCATATTTATAATTCATTCCTTTCGTTTCACTCAAGGCACAACACTAAATGAAAATGTGTTGTGCTCTTTATTTTGCTCTATAATATAAAATGAGAAGGCCAATCACGACTACAAATCACGGGGAGGAGAGTAAGTGAGTAGTTCAGCTACTACCTCGAATGTTTATAGGTGTGGTTCTTCCTATCAAGCACAACTAACTGTGACTGTGAGCACGTAAACTTATAATTGAATAAGCGACTCGTTTGTGAAAGGGAAGAATAGTCAAGGGATAGGCACTTCTCAAATAGTGCGAAGGGAGACCCCTCATGTTAAAAATCGTTTACCCTAATTGTTGTGGCATCGATGTGCATAAAACCTTTATCGTAGCGGTTATTGCCATCACCGACAATCAAGGAATCACTAGCTATCATCGTAAACGTTTCTCAACCTTTACAAATGGCTTA
>NZ_JBFRYH010000082.1:0-7441 GCF_040984445.1 Streptococcus handemini | reverse complement strand
TATATCCAGTTTTACAATACACAACGTTATCAAACAAAATTAAACAACCTGACTCCTTGGGAATTCAGGAATCAGGTTGCTTAGTATCTTTTATTATTTGACTGTCTACTTGACAGGGAGCCGTTCATACTGGACGGGTTTTTCTCATTTATCAGTTTTTTGTCAGCAATAATCGGTATTTACATCTCACGAATTAGCCACAAAAAGACCACACGCTATCCACATGGTCTTCATTTTTTAGAACCACTCTATGCCATTTTCAAGTCTATTCTGATTTTGCTATTGCTGTTACTGGCTTTTATCAATGCATCTGAGACTGCTCTGCATTATTTCATTGCAGGTGAGGGGGAGCCTCTCGTTGTAGGACCAATCCTACCCTATACCCTCTTTGTTGTCACCCTCTGCTTTGCCCTTAGCTTTTATAATCACCACCAAAATCGAAAAATCAATTTCCTAAGTACCATCTTAAAGGCCGAAACCAAGGGGAGTATGATTGACGGATTGCAATCATTAGGAGCAGGGCTTGCTTTTTGCCTTCTCTACTTTATTGATTTCAATGGCAAATTCGGCTTTTTACACTACACAGCTGATTTTTTTATCACGAGTATTTCTGTCATCTGTCTCTTACCAGAGCCTGTTAAAATGCTGCATGCTGCTTTTATCGAACTGTCACACGGTCTGGCAACTGACCAAGAAATTACTGAGCCTATTGATGATTTGATTTTGCAGCATTTCAAGCATGTCCTTCCTCACATCAATTATCAGATTATCAAAATTGGTATGGCTTTATCGGTTAAGATTTATGTGGAAGACCACAATGAAGAGCTTCTCTCAACCATGCTCGCGATTCACCCACATTTTTTAGAAGAATTACGAAATCTCTACCCAAATTCCAAAGCATCTATTATCTATACATAACAAAAGGCTCATCTTCGAGCCTTTTGTTATGTTTTCTAAGATTTCTCCTTGTAAAAGATGCTTGACATTATCGCCGCACCGCAAGCGGTACTGTGTATGAAAAACTCCCATTTTGGAAATACGTTTTTTTCTTTCTTTATGAATCTCTAAGATCAATCCCCTCAGCTAATAAGGCTTCATGGTATAGCATATAGAAATGCTGATAGATTTGACTTTGATGACTCTGGGTCACAAAGAATTGGACACGAAAAACGAATGAGCCATTGTCAAGCGTCTGAGGGCCAATCATTTTCGCACCCTTGATGGCAGATTGTTTCGCAAGCTCCTGTTGGTTTACTTGTTCAAATATCCGCCAAACCTTCGCCAAATCAGCCGTCAGACTTAGCGGAATATCTACTTGAACACGCATATCACCTCGTGATTGATTACTCACCACCAGAATATTACGGTTGGGAATAAAGTGAAGCGTTCCGTCCCCATCTCGAACCTGAGTTGTTCGAATGCCTACGCTGGCAACTGTTCCTTTTATTTTGATTGAACCATTGGTCAGACCAACGACATCACCAACATCAAACTGTCGTTCGAGTAGAATGAAGAAACCATTGACTAAGTCAGATAAAAAGCCCTGAGCCCCCATTCCAATGGCAACCCCTGCAATCCCAGCCCCTGCTAAGAGACTAGACACTGGAAGCCCCAAGATAGTCAGAACCGAGTATAGCAACAGAAAATACAATACGTAATTCAAAGAACTTTCTAACAAGCGAGCAATCGTCTTTTGCCGGCCAATATCTTGCGTCGAGACACGTATGGAAGACAAAAATAGCTTTCTGGCCGAAACCCTCACAATCTTTTTCAGAATGTAAAAGACAACAAATAGTAGAACAAGCGAAATCACCTTGCTCATCAATTCCATAAGCATGGCTTCGAAATCAAATTTGGCTAGGTATTTGGTTAAAAAATGCACGCGATTCTCCTTTTTCTCCTATTATACCACATTGCTTTCTTGCTTTACATCCTCTTGACCAACTCTGCTTATTTTGCTATTTTTCCTTAAAATACCGCTTGGTTTCATGGACAATAATCGGAGACAGGGCGAGTAAGGCAATCAAGTTAGGGAGTGCCATAAGCCCATTGACAATATCAGCGATGAGCCAAATCACTTCCAATTGGAGAAATCCGCCCAAGGCTACCATGGCAATAAAGATGATACGATAGAGCAAGATAAACCGTGTTCCAAAGAGAAATTCAAAACACCGTTCTCCATAATAACTCCACCCCAAAATGGTTGTAAAGGCAAAGAGAACCAAGCTAAAGGTTAGAGCAAGGGCTCCTGGAGCACCAAAAAAAGTTGCAAAAGCTGCCTGTGTCAAAGGGGCACCTTCCAGTCCATCTACTGTCCACTGCCCAGTCACTAAGATCGACAAGCCGGTCAAGCTACAAATAATAATGGTATCAATAAAAGTCCCAATCATCGAAATCAAGCCCTGTTCGACTGGCTGATTGGACTTGGCTGCTGCTGCTGCAATTGGGGCTGAACCAAGGCCTGATTCATTTGAAAAGACTCCTCGAGCAATCCCATTTTGGATTGCTGCACGCACGCTTGCTCCTGCAAAACCACCTAGAGCTGCACTAGGCGTAAAGGCACTCTTTACGACTAGGGAAAGAGCAGGCAATAGTTGATTAGCATTCACAGCTAATAGAGCCACTGTTGCCGCAATATATAAGAGGGCCATAAAAGGAACGACCTTAGTGGAGACATTAGAGATGGACTCAATCCCGCCAAAAATAATGACCGCTACAAGAAGCGCCAGAATGATACTCACAATCTGCGGAGAAAAAGCAAAACTATTTTCCAAAGAAGAGGTAATGGAATTGACCTGTGCAAAGGTCCCAGTACCAAGAAAGGCCACTAAAATGCCTGCAATCGCAAAGAAGATAGCTAAGGGTCTCCATTTTTCACCCATACCAAGGGTAATATAGTGCATTGGACCCCCAGCCACTTGACCATTAGCATCTTTTATCCTGTATTTAATCGCCAAAAAACCTTCTGCATACTTGGTTGCCATTCCAAAAAAGGCCGCAATCCACATCCAAAAGAGGGCACCTGGACCACCTGCCTTAATCGCAGTTGCTACTCCGACAATGTTTCCTGTTCCAACAGTCGCTGCAAGAGCCGTACAAAGGGCGGCAAAACTAGACACATCCCCCTGACCACTCCGATCATCTGCTACAACAAGCCCAAAAGCTCGTGGCAGTTTTCTGACCTGAAACAATTCCAATCGAAAGCTAAAATACACCCCTGTTCCCACCAAGAGCATGAGTAGGGGAGGTCCCCAAACCAAACTATTGACACGCTGCAAGATTTCTAACATCTCATCTCCTCCATATGCTAATCTATGACAAACAAAAGAGCCTGACCATGACTGTCAAACTCTGTTTCAACCATAATGAGAATGAGGCTGCGATTTTTTATATCATCAGTAGTCATTCTACCCACTAGCCTAGGGGAAGTTCACTTCCACATTCCTATGCTCTGTCCTTTTGCCTGAGAGTTTGAGTGATAGGCTGACACATCACCTTGCCCCTTCGGCGCCATTACGGTCTCTCCAGAGTTCCGTCTTTCTCACAGTTGGAGTAAATCCCTCCTATGAGACGTCAACCGGTATTTGTTTTGTAGTATCAATCTACTTTGGCTATTTTCTACAAAAATGAACCAGATACATGATTGATGTACTTATTAGTATAATGAAAAAATGAAAAAAATCAAGAATATTTTCTGAGAAATTTCATGAAATTGTATAAAATCTAGCGAACTATACTGAATCGCCAACAGTGCTATCGCTTCGAGCAAAATATTTGTCAGATTTATTTAATTTTGCTAAATTAGTTTCAAGCAATCGATTTGATAAAATTGATCTTAAGGAGCTTAAATTGAAACAGACACAACAAGTATTTGATGCTCAAATCGAAGAACAACCTCAAACCCTACTTTTAGAACACAACCTCTGCTTTTCTTTGTATGTTGCTTCGAGAGAGTTTATCAATCGCTATACACCTTTTTTAACTAATATCGGACTGACCTATACCCAGTATGTCGTCATGATGGTTCTTTGGGAAGAGCACAGCATCATCACTCGTGAGCTACGGGATAGGGTTTTCTTAGATAGTGGCACCCTAACACCTGTCCTAAAGAAATTAGAGGAAAAAGGATTTGTCACTAGGGAACGCTCGCAAGTAGATGCTCGGGACTTGAATGTCACCCTCACTCAAAAGGGGGCAGATCTAAAGCAAGCAGCCGTAGCTATCCAAACAGAGATTTCTAACAGTTTTAAAAGTAGTACGGACAACGACAGCCTTTTACAATTATTACAAGTCATGCTAGAGGCATTCAAACAAGAACGAAAGGAAAAATAAATAGAGATGATAAAAATCGTTTATGCAAGCCGTACAGGCCATGTTGAAAAAATTGTGAATCAGCTTCATCTGGCAGATGCCTTAAAAATCAAGACAGGCACTGAGAAAGTGGATGGAGACTACGTGATTTTCACCTATTCTACAGGAAAAGGGAAAACACCGAAGGTCGTTGAACAATTTTTAGCCAATAATCCAGGCGTCAAGGCCGTTGTTGGGAGTGGTTCAATGGCCAAACATGCTGAAACCTTTAACTTTGCAGCAGAAAACATTGCACAGACTTACCAAGTGCCTATTCTAGCCAAATTAGACGGAGTGGGTACTTCCCAAGAGATAGAAGATTTAGCTAAACTGTTAGAAAATATGTAATTAAACAGGTAAGAAAGTGACCTTATTTGAATATGCAAATCGTCCCTTGCTAGCCTATCCAGAAAATTATGTTAAGAAAATCGTAGATAAATTTGAAGTCCAAGGCGCTGTCTTTCACTTTGATCAAGCTGTTGCGCAAGTCGAAAAAGTGGACAATAGTTTCCGCGTAGTAACCACCGAAGGATTGACGGCTACTGGCGATTTCGTGCTAGACGCGACAGGGTGTGCTACCAATGTTGAAAACCTGGGCTTGGAAAATCTTGGTATCGAAGCTAGCCCGCGAGGAATCAAGGTTGATGCTCATATGCGCACCGCTATGCCAACTATCTACGCTTCAGGAGACGTTGTTGATAAGACGATTCCGAAATTGACTCCGACCGCTGAATTTGAATCTAATTATATCGGGCGTGATTTCTTATATCCCGACGGGCCAGCTATCTCCTATCCTGTTATCCCGAATCTGGTCTTTACCCTTCCGCGCATTGGTCAAGTTGGCGTCACTATTGACGAAGCAAAGGCTCGCCCTGACCAATACAAATTAGTCGAAATTCCATGGGGAGAGCAATACGACTGGGTCAAGAATCATGAACTAGATGCAGAACTAGCACTGATTTTTGACAAGGAGGATTACCTCGTGGGTGCTGCTATCTCCAGTCAAGTAGGCACTTGGTTGGATTGGTTGACACCCATTATTGAGAAAAAGATAACCGCACAGGATCTCAACAATATGGTGATGGCATTCCCAACACAAACCTATATTCTATGGTCAACGCTAACGTCGCTGTTAAGAGCAAAATAATCTAGAAACACACCTTTGATGACTTCGTTTCATCTAACGACAGCAGTCAAAAGATTTTATAAAGGAGAGACGTACATGGTACAAGAAAATAAAGAAGCGTTGCGCGATCGTATCGGTGACTTGGCTTATGAAGTGACACAAAACGCCGCTACTGAGCGTGCTTTCACTGGACAATACGATGAGTTTTTCGAAAAAGGGATTTATGTTGATATCGTGAGTGGAGAACCCTTGTTTTCGTCTACAGATAAATATGACTCAGGCTGCGGTTGGCCAGCCTTTACAAAACCGATTGAGCAACATCGAGTAACCAACCACGCGGATCACTCTTTTGGCATGCGACGTGTGGAGGTGCGTAGCAATGAGGCCGATTCGCACTTGGGTCATGTCTTTCCTGATGGTCCGATTGAGCAAGGCGGTCTGCGCTACTGTATCAATTCTGCTGCGCTCAGGTTTATCCCTTACGAGAACATGGAAAAAGAAGGCTACTCAGATTATCTGGCTGTAGTTGAATAAAGATACAACTATCTTAATTTAAGAATCGGAGGTAAGTATATGAAAACAATTTATCTAGCTGGCGGTTGCTTTTGGGGTGTCGAAGGCTACTTTGACTTGATTGACGGAGTGGTCAAGACCCGAGTAGGCTATGCCAACGGCCAATCTGAGGTGACCGCTTATGCCTTAATTGATGCGACAGATCATGCAGAAACTGTCGCGATTACCTATGACCCAGAACGTATCCCATTACGTGACCTGCTTCAGCACTATTTCCGCATTATCAATCCTTTCTCCATCAATCAACAAGGGAATGATATTGGCCGTCAGTACCGTACAGGGATTTATTATACCGATGAGAGTGACAAGGCAATTGCGCAAGAGATGTTGCAAGCTGTCAGTCAAGAACATGATGGACGTCCTCTAGCTGTTGAGCTCGAGCCCTTGCGCCATTTTCTAGATGCCGAAGACTATCACCAAAACTATCTAAAGAAAAATCCAAACGGCTATTGCCATGTTGATTTGACATTGGCTAGAGTGCCATTATAGAGGTAAAACAAAGACTGGTTTATTAGCTACTCAATCCATTCTAAGAAAGAACTTCAATCCTATCCCAAAAACCGTCTTCTTTGGCTCATTGTCAACTGTAGTGGGTAGATGAAAAACTAACATCTAGAGAGAACGACATTCGTTTTCTCTTTTTTGATGTTTAAGGCAATCAAAATGCGTTTTTTAAAATTTTCAAAGTGCCTAAAACCAAAGGCATTTCGTTCGATGACTTTGACCCGATTTCTGACCTGTCTAGGATAGCGTAGGAAGTGGTTTCGGATAGTTGCTTGTGTTCTTCCGTCGAGAATGGCGATGACATTTAGGGAGTTGAAATCTTGAGCGATAAAGCTCATTTTCCCCTTTTTGAAGGCATACTCATCCCAAGACATAACTTCTGGCAGTTTGTTCCAATCTGTTTCAAACTTGAAGTCATTTAGTTTTCTGAGGACTGATGATGTTGAAATAAATAGTCTATGTGCAATATGTGTCGTTGCTTGCTTCTCGATGAGTAGCTGGGCAATTTTCTGGTTGACAGCGCCAGAGATTTGGTGGTTTTTCTTGACAAGGTGCGTTTCTGCGACTGCCATTTTTCCACATTCTTTACACTTGAAGCGACGCTTTCTAAGGCGGATAAGGAGTGGATACCCAGCTGTTTCTAGGTAGGGGATTTTTGAGGCTTTCTGGAAGTCATATTTTGCCATTTGTCCCTTACATACTGGGCATTTAGGAGGCATGTAATCCAAGTGACCATGGAGTTCTAGGTGGGTTCCCCTATCATATTCCTCAGAGAAAACGATATTTTTGTCTTTTATTCCTAGAAAATTTGTGATACGATTTAGTTGTTTCATATGAGTCTTTCTAAAATGATAGTTTGGTTGCTTTTCATTATAGGTCATATGGGAC
>NZ_JBFRYH010000081.1:0-405 GCF_040984445.1 Streptococcus handemini | reverse complement strand
ACATACTAAGATTAGTAGTGAGGAAATCTCCGACGGGAGAGAGTAGTCACTACTTTTTCGTTGTGTTAAAGTAGAGGTGTCTTGTGAAGTCGTGGGTCTTTTTGACGCTGGACGTCGTACTCAAAACTGGCAAGACACCTGTTTTAGGGAGAATGTTATCAAAGTATGTGGGACGCTAGACGTAGAGTATTGAAAATGACATCACTAAAACAAGGAATCAAACAAGATAAAGAGGTAATATCATGCGTACAGTATTTGGAATTGATGTGAGTAAAACTAGTTCAGAAGTGGCAATTCTAGTCAACGGTGAGAAGGTTCATGGCTATACCATGCCGAGTGATGCCATCGGCTTCACTCGGTTGTTGGACGATTTGAAAACTGTCCACACCCCTGAGATTGTCTTTG
>NZ_JBFRYH010000080.1:0-7991 GCF_040984445.1 Streptococcus handemini | reverse complement strand
TATACTTAGGGGTAAACACAATGTGATAGAACACATCCATTTTGTGTGCGATAAACTATGTGCCTTTTGTGCCATATTAGTATCTCCTTTCGCTTTACAGTAGGCTTGAACACCTTTATTGTAGCGCGTTTGGAGATTTTTTGTATAACAGTCGATGCGCACCCGCATAGCGGGTGGTTGATTTGTCTCGCACCTATCGGAGCGAGACTGGGCTTAAAGCCACATAATAGAAAAGAGCCTGTCCCAGTTCTTGGACAAGCTCTTTTAAGTCTGCACTGATAGACTTTCAGCAGACTTTTTTGCAAAGATTTATTCTGATACGAGTTCTTCTGCTAATTCTTCAGCAACGGTATCTTCGATGATTTCAACTTCATTAACTGCCTGGGGTTCAATATTCCGGTAACGTGCCATACCAGTACCTGCTGGAATGATCTTACCGATGATGACATTTTCCTTCAAGCCGAGAAGGTTATCACGTTTACCACGGATTGCCGCATCCGTAAGGACACGAGTGGTTTCTTGGAAGGACGCCGCAGACAAGAAACTGTTGGTCTCAAGAGAGGCCTTGGTAATTCCCATAAGGACCGGACGAGCAGTTGCTGGGATTCCACCTGCGATCACCACATCCGCATTAGCATCGGTGAAGTCTGTAATATCCATGAGGGTACCCATGAGCAAATCAGTATCTCCTGGGTCCATGACACGAACTTTGCGAAGCATTTGGCGAACCATTACCTCGATGTGTTTGTCTCCGATTTCTACCCCTTGGCTACGGTATACTTTTTGTACTTCAGAAAGGAGGTAGGTCTCCACAGACAAGACATCGCGGACTTCAAGCAAGCGTTTTGGTTGGATAGAACCTTCTGTAAGGGCATCACCGCGTGCTACTTGAGAGCCGACTTCTACACGCATACGTGCAGTAAATGGTACCACGTACTCGCCTTCACCAGTCTTACCTTTAACAAAGACTTTCTTAGTACGGGTAGCCGCATCTTCATCGATTGCTGTTACCTCACCCTTGATTTCTGTAATGACCGCTTCCCCTTTTGGATTGCGGGCTTCAAAGATTTCTTGGACACGAGGCAAACCTTGCGTGATATCTGAGTTAGAGGCTACACCACCCGTGTGGAAGGTACGCATGGTCAACTGTGTACCAGGCTCACCGATAGACTGAGCGGCGATTGTACCCACTGCTTCACCCACTTCAACTGCATCCCCTGTTGCCAAGTTGATGCCGTAACAATGACGGCAGACACCGTGGCGAGTGTTACATGTAAAGACGGAGCGAATAGTCACTTGTTCGACACCAGCATTGACAATTTCACGGGCAATATCTTCGGTAACCAATTCATTTGGACCGATAATAATCGCACCTGTCTCAGGGTGTTTAACAGTTTTCTTAGTGTAACGACCTTGCAAGCGTTCTTCAAGTGGTTCAATCATTTCCTTGCCGTCGGTGATGGAACGAATATCCAATCCACGGTCTGTTCCACAGTCGTCCTCACGGATAATCACATCTTGGGCAACGTCAACAAGACGACGAGTCAAATAACCTGAGTCGGCTGTCTTCAAGGCTGTATCTGTCATACCCTTACGCGCTCCGTGAGTTGAGAAGAACATTTCCAATACAGAGAGTCCCTCACGGAAGTTTGACAAGATTGGCAATTCCATGATACGTCCGTTCGGCGCAGACATCAGACCACGCATTCCGGCAAGCTGTGAGAAGTTTGAGATATTACCACGAGCTCCAGAATCCATCATCATAACGATTGGGTTCTTTGGATCTTGTGATTCTGTCAAGCGTTTTTCTAATTTCTCTTTCGCTGAACGCCACTCATCTGTCACCGCTGCGTAACGCTCATCATCAGTAATCATACCACGGCGGAATTGTTTCTTGATTTGTTCCACACGTTCGTGTGATTCTTCAATAATTTCTGCCTTGTTGGCAATAACTGGAATATCTGCGATTCCCACTGTCAAACCTGCAAGCGTTGAGTGGTAGTACCCGAGATCTTTCAAGCGGTCAAGAAGCGCAGATGTTTCCGTTGTGCGGAAGCGTTTGAAGATTTCAGCGATGATATTTCCAAGATTTTTCTTCTTGAATGGAGGATTGATTGGCAATGCCGCAATCGCTGCGTTAATATCAGCTCCTGGTTCCAAGAAATACTTGTCTGGTGTGCCTTCTGTCAAGTTGGCATTGGTTGGTTCTTGGAGATACGGCAACCCTTCTGGCATAATTGCATTAAACAAAATCTTACCAACCGTCGTCATCATCACTTTGTGTTTTTGTGATTCTGACCAAGGCTTGTCAAGACTATCTGTCGCAATACCAACACGGGTATGTAAGTGAACATAACCATTCCGGTAAGCCATAACGGCTTCATCCATATCTTTGAAGACCATACCTTCACCTTCACGGCCGGCATCTTCCATGGTCAAATAGTAGTTCCCCAAGACCATATCCTGAGACGGGGTTACAACTGGTTTCCCATCCTTCGGATTCAGGATGTGTTCCGCTGCAAGCATCAAAATCCGTGCTTCTGCTTGTGCTTCTTCTGACAATGGTACGTGAATCGCCATTTGGTCCCCGTCAAAGTCGGCATTGTAGGCCTCACACACGAGCGGGTGCAAGCGAAGGGCTTTCCCGTCAATCAAGACTGGCTCAAAGGCCTGGATACCAAGCCGGTGAAGGGTCGGTGCGCGGTTCAATAGCACTGGGTGTTCTTTAATAACTTCTTCAAGAATATCCCAAATACGGTCATCACCGCGCTCAATCAAGCGTTTTGCTGCTTTTACGTTTCCTGCAATTTCACGGGCAACGATCTCGCGCATGACAAACGGTTTGAAAAGCTCAATTGCCATTTCACGTGGCACGCCACATTGGTACATTTTAAGCGTTGGACCAACGGCGATAACGGAACGTCCTGAGAAGTCAACCCGTTTTCCGAGCAAGTTTTGACGGAACCGTCCTTGTTTTCCTTTCAGCATATGACTGAGAGATTTGAGCGGACGACTACCTGGCCCTGTAATTGGACGACCACGGCGACCATTATCAATAAGAGCATCAACCGCTTCTTGCAACATCCGCTTCTCATTTTGTACGATAATGCCTGGTGCATTCAACTCAAGCAAACGAGCCAAACGGTTGTTCCGGTTAATCACACGACGGTATAATTCATTCAAGTCAGAGGCTGCAAAGCGACCACCGTCCAATTGCACCATTGGGCGTAAATCTGGTGGAATGACTGGCAAGATATTTAAAATCATCCACTCAGGTTTGTTTCCAGATTTGTAAAAGGCATCTAGAACGTCCAAACGACGAACTGCCTTAATGCGTTTTTGACCAGAAGCAGTTTTCAATTCTTCTTTCAAAGCTGCGATTTCAGTTGGCAAATCCACTTGCTTCAGTAAGTCTTGGATAGCTTCTGCTCCCATTTTCGCAACGAATGAACCAAAACCATACTCGCGCAATTTTTCACGGTACTCACGTTCCGTTAAGATAGACTTGTGTTCAAGCGGTGTATCTTTTGGATCAATGACTACATAAGCAGCGAAGTAAATAACTTCTTCCAAATCACGTGGACTCATATCCAATGTCAAGCCCATACGGCTTGGAATTCCTTTGAAATACCAAATATGAGAAATCGGTGCTTTTAACTCAATGTGTCCCATCCGCTCACGGCGTACTTTGGCACGTGTGACTTCTACACCACAGCGGTCACAAACGATTCCCTTGTAACGGATTCGCTTGTATTTTCCACAGGAGCATTCCCAGTCTTTTGTTGGACCAAAGATGACCTCATCAAAGAGCCCATCACGCTCTGGTTTGAGCGTACGATAGTTGATTGTTTCAGGTTTTTTAACTTCACCATAAGACCATGAACGGACCTTATTGGGAGAAGCTAAAGTGATTTGCATACTTTTAAATCGATTTACGTCAACCACTAATAATCCCTTTCTTCATTTCTAGCAAGAGAACAGCTGGAAACAGAAACGAGCTCTGTTTCCACCTATCCTTATTCTTCTGATTCGGCTTCTGCGGCAAATGCGGCTGCAGCATCCGCTGCGGCTTTTGCACGCGCTTTTTCTAAATCATCTACGTGAATAATGTCATCATCTTCACCTTCATCAAGGTCACGAAGCTCTACTTCTTGATCATCCTCGTCAAGGACACGCATATCAAGACCAAGTGATTGCAATTCCTTCACCAATACGCGGAATGACTCAGGCACACCAGGTTTTGGAATTGGTTTTCCTTTGGTAATCGCTTCATAGGCTTTCAAACGACCGTTGACATCATCTGACTTGTAGGTCAAGATTTCTTGAAGAACGTTTGATGCACCGTAGGCTTCAAGTGCCCAAACCTCCATCTCACCAAAACGTTGTCCACCAAACTGAGCTTTTCCTCCAAGAGGTTGTTGGGTAACAAGTGAGTATGGCCCTACTGAACGTGCGTGCAGTTTATCATCAACCATGTGGTGGAGTTTGATCATGTACATGACCCCAACAGACACACGGTTATCAAATGGCTCACCCGTACGTCCATCGTAAAGGATTGTCTTGGCATCGCTATCCATACCAGCTTCTTTAACCGTTGACCAAAGATCTTCTGAACTTGCTCCATCAAAGACTGGTGTCGCGATATGAATACCTAAGTTTCGTGCTGCCATTCCAAGGTGAAGTTCCATAACCTGTCCGATATTCATACGAGAAGGCACCCCAAGCGGATTCAACATGATATCAACCGGCGTTCCATCTGGAAGGTATGGCATATCTTCAACGGGTACAATACGAGAAACAACCCCTTTGTTTCCGTGGCGTCCCGCCATCTTATCTCCGACCTTAATCTTCCGTTTTTGGGCGATGTAGACACGAACCAGCATATTCACACCTGATTGCAATTCGTCGCCGTTAGCACGCGTAAAGATTTTCACATCACGAACGACACCGTCCGCACCGTGAGGTACACGAAGTGACGTATCACGCACTTCACGAGATTTATCACCAAAGATAGCGTGGAGGAGACGTTCTTCTGCTGAGAGGTCTTTTTCCCCCTTTGGAGTCACTTTACCAACAAGGATATCGCCTTCTTTTACCTCAGCACCAATGCGGATAATTCCCATTTCATCCAAGTCTTTCAGTGCATCTTCACCAACGTTTGGAATTTCACGAGTAATTTCTTCAGGGCCTAACTTGGTGTCGCGAGTTTCTGATTCATATTCTTCCAAGTGAACAGATGTATACACATCATCTTTCACTAGGCGCTCACTCATGATAACCGCATCCTCGAAGTTATAGCCTTCCCATGTCATGTAGGCAACGATTGGGTTTTGTCCAAGCGCCATTTCTCCATTTTCCATCGAAGGTCCGTCGGCGATAAAGTCACCTTTTTCAACGGTGTCGCCAAGTTTCACCAAGGTACGTTGGTTATAGGCTGTCCCTGAATTTGAACGGCGGAATTTTTGGATGTGGTAAACATCAAGTGAACCGTCTTCACGGCGAACTTCAACCTTGTCTGCATCCGCATAGGTCACTTTTCCGTTATGTTGGGCAATAACTGCTGCTCCTGAATCGTGGGCTGCTTGATATTCCATACCAGTTCCTACATAAGGAGCTTTTGGATCAATCAACGGCACGGCCTGACGCTGCATGTTGGCACCCATGAGGGCACGGTTGGAGTCGTCGTTTTCAAGGAAAGGAATACATGCTGTCGCAACGGCAACTACCTGCTTAGGCGATACATCCATGAAATCCGCAGATTCTGCTGGGAATTCTTGGTTGTTCCCTTGATGACGTCCCATGACGATTTTGTCTACAAAACGGTTGTTCTCATCAAGTGGAGAAGTCGATTGCGCTACGATGTAAGCATCCTCTTCATCGGCAGTCAACCAAACGATTTCATTTGTAACCGTACCAGTCGCACGATCAATCTTGCGGTAAGGTGTTTGGATGAAACCATACTTGTTCAAATGTCCATAAGAAGACAAGTTGTTGATCAAACCGATGTTTGGTCCTTCAGGCGTTTCAATTGGACACATACGACCATAGTGAGTATAATGTACGTCACGAACTTCATAACCGGCACGGTCACGTGTCAAACCACCAGGTCCTAAGGCTGATAGACGACGTTTGTGGGACAACTCTGACAATGGGTTGTGTTGGTCCATGAACTGCGACAACTGAGATGAACCAAAGAATTCTTTGATTGCCGCTGTTACAGGACGGATATTGATGATTTGTTGTGGAGTCAAGACTTCATTGTCCTGTACACTCATACGCTCACGAAGATTACGTTCCATACGGGTCAATCCGATACGCACTTGGTTAGCGAGCAATTCACCCACCGCACGAATCCGACGATTTCCAAGGTGGTCAATATCGTCAACGCGACCAAGACCTTCTGCAAGGTTGAGGAAGTAGCTCATCTCAGCTAAAATATCTGCTGGTGTAATCGTACGAATATTTTCTGCTGGGTTGGCGTTCCCTATAACCGTTACGACACGGTCTGGGTCTGTCGGTGCCACAATCTTGAATTTTTGAAGTAAGACTGGCTCTACCACAACAGCTGCATCGTTTGGGCTATATTCAACCAAGTTCAACTCATCAAATTGCTCTTCAATCGATTCAAGTACATCCCGATTCAAGACAGTTCCAGCTTCAAGGACAATTTCACCTGTTTCACCGTTAATCACGTGTTCAGCCAAGGTTTGGTTGAGCAAACGAGTGCGGAGGTTCAATTTCTTGTTAATCTTATAACGACCAACAGGCGCCAAGTCATAACGACGTGGGTCAAAGAAACGTGCTGTCAACAAGCTACGTGAGCTTTCTGCTGTCTTCGGTTCACCTGGACGAAGACGTTCATAAATTTCTTTCAAGGCTTCATCCGTACGTGAATCAGCTGGGTTTTTATGAATATCTTTTTCAATGGTATTGCGCACCAATTCGCTATCACCAAAGATATCAAAGATTTCATCATCACCTGAGAATCCAAGTGCACGAACCAGCGTTGTAAATGGAATTTTACGGGTACGATCAATCCGAGTATAGGCGATGTCTTTTGAGTCTGTCTCAAGCTCTAACCAAGCACCACGGTTTGGAATAACCGTTGAACCATAGCCAACCTTACCGTTTTTATCGACCTTATCATTGAAGTAAACACCTGGCGAACGCACAAGCTGACTAACGATAATCCGCTCACCACCATTGATGATAAAGGTTCCCATTTCAGTCATAATTGGAAACTCACCAAAGAAGACTTCTTGTGTCTTAATTTCGCCTGTTTCTTTGTTAATCAAACGGAAGGTCACAAAGATTGGCGCTGAGTAACTCGCATCATGGATACGTGCTTCTTCTAGGGTATACTTTGGTTCTTTTAATTCATAACCAACAAATTCCAATTCCATTGTATCTGTAAAGTTGGATACTGGAAGTACATCTTCAAAAACTTCTTTCAGACCGTGATCCAAAAATTCTTTGAATGAGTCCGTTTGAATTTCAATCAAATTTGGTAAATCAAGAACTTCTTTGATTCTTGAAAAACTGCGACGGGTACGGTGCTTGCCGTACTGAACTTCATGTCCTGCCAAGTTTTTAACTCCTTCTTTTTTCTCTAGGTCTAGCCGATTAGACCACACATCGTCGATTTGTCAGAATTTTTAGAATCTTTAAGAATTGGTGACAATTTATTTTAGAGACCAAAAATAAGCACAAAAAGAGCAGCTAAATCTTCCTTAAGTAAGCTCGATTTAACTGCTGTAAGCCTTGTCTGGACAATATTTCAGACAAAACACACGACAAATAATTTAGACATATTATACACTATTTTCATGATTTTTTCAACTTTTTTACCCAGTTCTTTACGTCAGACAAATTGCAAGAAAAAGTGCAACCTTTATTCGAACTCATTCAAGAGAGCTTCAACAGCGGTTCTGTAAGCTAAACATTTTCGTGGTCGGTGGTTGATGTCACCTAATGCCTTTCCCAAAGTCTCG
>NZ_JBFRYH010000079.1:0-8041 GCF_040984445.1 Streptococcus handemini | reverse complement strand
GCGACAAAAAAGTAATTGGAAATCGCAACCTTCCGCAAAGCTGTGATTGGATTTTATACAAAGGATAATATCATGGTAATGTGCAGAAATTGAAAATTGAAAATCTTGCAGTCTTGTCAGGAAGGGGGGCTATCACCCTCCCCACGGAGGCTCGCGAGCTTCCCGCCGTCACTATGCATTTTTTCATGCGTGCAAGAAACAAAAAAAGGAGAAAAAAATGAAAAAAGTATGCATTAAGTGCCACCAAGAGAAAGAACTGAATGAAATTAACTTTTCAAAAAAGACGAAAAGTAAAACGGGCTTTGATAGTCGCTGTAAAGATTGTCGCAGAGAAATGAATAAACAGCGCTATGAAGCTAAGCGCAATAAAATACTGGAGCAAAAGAGACAATACTATCAACGGCGAAAAATCCGAAAAAATCGAGAAGCACAACAAGAAAAAGCTATCTAAATAAAAAAAGAGCAGTTTGCACGCTGCTCTTTGAAAGGTATTTTTGTATGGTGTCTGAATTTCAGAAAAAAGGAGGTACTACAATAATAGCATGAGCAAGAAAAAGCGTCAATTATAGGGAGTTAGATAGCAAACTAAAAAAGTCAGCTAGTGCTGACTCCTTGTGATGTAATAAACCCAAGACTATTATATCACAAGTGAGGGCAATTCATGGATAAAAAACGAATCAGAAAGCACGCCAGCCGAAAACTAAAAGAGTTTGAACGGTGGCAGAGAATCGCACAAGATGACAGCATACGCTACTCAGATGAATATATCCTACAGGCAGAACGGGGAGAATTTCAACCCGTGGAGCGTTTGGAGATTAACAGGGAGACGGCACGGCAGGAATTGAACGCAATCAAGTCAGCCATTAACTCAATCAGCGACATCAGACTAAGGCAGATACTAATATCGAACTATCTGGAACGCAAGACAGTTGAGCAGGTACGGCAGACGATTAAAAGCAAGTATCAGCCCTATGAAGCCATCAAAAAAAGCCAATACAACAATTTAAAAAATACCGCTCTTCTTGCTTTTGCTAAGCAATACAGGAATGGAATACTTGAAACGTTGTGAGGTTGAAAATTTGGCGGGTTTTAGCCGTTTTATTAGTTTGTGCGATAAAATAACCACGGACAGACTAAAAGCCCTTAGAAGCGATTTTAGAGAGGGCAATATTTTAATAGCTTTTAATATTTACAATTGATAACTTTTAAGTTATAATAAAGATAGGAGTCAACAAAATGAATGAGATTTATTTTTACAGGGATAAAAACGGAAAAGAGCCTGTACTCGATTACATGCGTGAACTTGCCAGCCAAAAGAGTAAGGACAGCCGTATCAAACTAAACAAAATACAGGACTATATTCAAGTTCTTAGCTTGCACGGAACAAGAGCAGGCGATCCATTTATAAAGCACTTAGACGGGGACATTTGGGAATTGAGACCGCTAAGGGATAGAATTTTATTCGTAGCGTGGACTGGTGAAAGTTTTGTACTACTCCATCATTTTATGAAAAAGACCCAAAAGACACCACGCAGAGAGATCGAACAAGCAAAACGAGAATTGAAAGAGATAAAAGAAAGAGGACTAGACCATGAAAAATAGTGCAATTGGGAGCAGTTGGGAAGATGTACAAAAAGAATTATTTACAACTGAGGAAATCAACGAAAGCATTCTCAGGGTTGCTATCATGAGTGAATTGATTGAAGCGAGAAATGAAAAGGGAATTAGCCAAAAGAAACTTGAAGAGATGAGCGGGGTAAGTCAGCCAGTTATCGCTAGAATGGAGACAGGAAAAACAAGCCCCCAACTTGATACCGTTTTGAAGGTTTTGGCGAGTCTTGGAAAGACCTTGGCAGTTGTACCGCTTGAAGCAGATAAGAAATTACAAGCCTAGCCATCGCCGGGCTTTTTAGATACAGTAGAATACACTAGAATACAGTAAAATTTGCTATAATAGACTTATCAGCAATCAAAAAAGCGTAGCTGATCACTACGCTAGTTTCTTGCCTGCTGAACTCGTGAAAATTTGTTCACCTTTTTTAAAATTTTGGGCTTATCAACCTTGATTTGATAGGCTTTTTTTATCAAAAATTTGTTCACCTTTTTGTGGACTTTCTGGGGAAATCTATGACAATCTATGGAAATGCGTTTTTTTAAAAAGTCAGTAATATCAAGGGTTTTGGGGGTCTATGGCAATCTATGGAAATGCTCAAATATTATTCTCAAAATTCATACTCCTATCATATCAAAAAACATCATTTTTTGCTAGACAGGGGAAAAGAATATGAAAAGTCGTGACCAGCTGTCGTCGTGACCGTCACAAGAAGCCAGCCTTTTTCAGCATGATAGTGGGAGTTCCCTTTAGAAAATTGGAGATTTCCTTGCACATCAGTCTTTTTAGGAGCATCTTCGATTGTTGACTCTTCTAGCTTTTCATGACTTTTCATTTTAGAGAGAGAAGAGATCTTTTCTGGATTTTGCTTTATTTCAGGAGCTTCTTCCCCTTTGTCCTTTGTCTCAGATTGTTTCACCTCAACCTGAGAATTCGCAACCTTGCTAGTATCCTCCATTTCCTTACGAACCGTATCCTTAGTCAACTCTGCCATCAAATACGCTTCCGTTCCTTCACGATTAGCAAGAACAATGCGGCTTTCTGCTAACTGACAATGAAGGTAGAACTGCAAAAGCAAACTAAACACCGCTACCATCAGTAAAGCATACAGCATAACACCTGCCCTACTTCTCTTCTTCAAATTGATAAACAAAACTTCTCTCCAAACCATTTTCAAATACAAAATCAATCTGAACATACTGACTTTCTTGGTGGACAGTTGCAGAAGCCAACTGGTACAGCATCGGTTGATAACCACGACCACGGTCGTTTGTCTTACGAAAATCATCTGCCTTTGACTTTCCGAAGGACAATTGCTGACCTGATTTATCAACATATATCCGATTGTTTTCCACTTTGACCAGCCGAACGCCATCTAATTCCGAGCGGAACTGATCTACAAAAACCAGCCAGTCTTTCTCTATATTCGTCGTTTGATAGGCAATCTCTTGATGAATCAGCTTAGTCAATCCCTCAAAAACGAGTAATCCACCAGATAGGATCATCAGGGCAACTAAACACTCTAACAGGGTAAAACCCGCCACCTTACTCCTTCGCCACATGGAGCAGCTCCTTTCCATCATGGTACACCCAAATCTGCCGTTCGTCTCGTACGACCTCTACTGTCAACCCATTTAGACTAAAATGATCTTGCCTGGTTTGAACCGCCATTTTAGCAAGCGATAAAAGCTCCTGTTGCTGTATCTCTACCGCCCGCTGCCTGCGACTCTGCTGAATCCCTGATAGCAAAAGGCTTGTAATCATTGCAAAAATAGCAAGTGTCACCAAACTTTCCATTAGGATATACCCTTTACTCTTCTGTCTTTTTATAACGCCCACTCCCTAAATATAATTGATAACGCACTGTTTTCTGACCACTTAAAAACTGCAACTTTGCTAAGGAAGAATTTCCTCCATCTTTGTCAAAAACGACGGTTTGCTCAGTTTCTACTTGAACCGATTCTGGCAAATCAACACTTTGATAACCATTGGTTATTCGCTGAGACGTCACATCTAGTGAAACCGTCTGCTGAGACGAGACTGCCAACTTTTGGCTAGTTTTATAGAGTTGTTCAAATTCCAGAAAAAAGACCCGCTCCTCTACCTGTCGAAAAACCGAATGAACCGAACCAGACAAGGCAAGTGCTAGAAAGCTCACGATAAATAGAGTCAATAAACTCTCTAGCAAGGTGAAAGCCCTAAGGGTTGACCGCACTAGGTTTGTCTGTGTTCTTTGCAAAATATTCATTATAAGCTGCCGCCTGATCTTCTGAAATCATCCCTTCTGCTACCAGTTTTGCAACACTGGCTGTATCATTATGCTGTAACTCGTACAGTTCCGCTTGGCCTTCTACCACTTTAACAACCGCTGCATTTCCTTTTTCATGCACCGCTTCTTTTTGCTTACTCAAATTCGGCACAAATAGTAACAACAGCACACTAATCACTAATAGTACCACTAACATTTCCACCAGAGTAAAGGCTTTCGTTTTCATTTTCATCAATTTTTTCATCTTAAATCTCCATATTTTGATAAATCGGTAAAAGCATAGCCGCATAAATAAGGACAACGACCAACGCTACAAAAATAAAGACAAGCGGCTGAATCAACTGCATACTAGCATGTAACTTACTGAAGAAATTCTCCCAGCATTCATCCGCATAAATCGCCAACTCACGTCCCAATTTAGACTTCACTTGTCCATATTCAATAATCAAACTCAGTTCTCGTTTAAAGAAGGGGTATCGCTTAATTTGCTCTTCAAAAGAAATTCCATTGGACAAAGCTGCTTCCAAATCCTGGCCTAAAGTTCGAAAGAGAGCCGATTGTTGTTCTTGCATCAAACTCAAAATTTGTGTCATTTCCAATCCCTGACCGATCAAACTCCCCCATTCACGCGCATAATATGCGGTCAAGTACAATTGCACTAATTTACCAACAAAGGGTAATCTTGCTAATAAAGCAAAGACGCGGATTTTATTTGTCTTCCTATACCAAACTGTTGCTATTCCGACGAATACTAGGTTAGCAGCAACAGCTCCTAAAAAGATTGTCGGTAGATAATGAATGATGGTCGTTGCTAGATTTCCCTCTTCCAATTGTGGAAGTAGATAATTTTTTAACCCTAGCATAATCAATACTAAAAATCCCAACAAAATCAATGGATAGGTCGCTACTTCAATCAATTTTTTTCGAACCTTTGCAAGATTGGTTAAGTAAGCTTGGATATTCATTAAACTCAATTGAATATTGCCGTGTACTTCCGCTAGAGCGACTTGAGTTACAACTGCATCTGAGAACTTCAAATCCGCTAGCAAAGCCGCAAAGGATTTTCCAGCCAGCAAACCATCGGACATCTGATTCGTATACACATCAGCTAGCAATCGACTCCGTTTTAAGAAATCAACAATTTCTACCAAGTGAAAGCCACTCGAAAACAGATTAGTAAATAACTCAATAATTTTACGCTGACGTAGCAAAGACAATTTTTTCAGTTTCTGCTTGCCGAGGACTGATATGTCCTGCTGCAAGAAGGCTTTCAATTTGCTGATTCCACTGGTCTGCGGAATGGTTTTGGTAGTCCTTGTTCGCAAAATCAACAACACCTCCTCCCCCAATTAAACGTTGATAAGCAATTCCTTGCAAGGCGTGGCGCAATTCGCCTTCGCTCACCCCCAACTCTAGCATTCGGGCATAAACTCCAGCGATACTCTTGGCGTGAACCGTTGAAAAAATAGTGGCCCCTGTTAAGCTCGCTCGAATCACTGCTCGGGCTGTTTCTGTATCACGAATCTCCCCAATAATCAGTAAATCTGGCCGATGGCGCAAGGACAGTTTTATTAGATTATCATAGGTGGCTCCAATTGCTTCATTCAATTGCAATTGCAACATATCTTCCTGCTTAATTTCCACTGGATCTTCAATGGTTAGAATTTGCTGATTGGCGAATTTCAGCCTGGCAAGATGGTACATAAGCGTTGTCTTACCAGAGCCAACTGGACCCGAAAAAAGATAGAGCCCTCGTCCCTTGATTTCTTTTCCAATTCGTTCCGCAGCATCAAACCAGAATTTCAAATCGTGATCATTATCGTAGAGAAAACGGATTACCAGACTTTCCTTGCCACGATAGTCACCCACCGTCGAAAAGCGCAATGAAATCTGACCATTGCCATAATCATAATCACACGACCCTTGCTGACTGCGGCGCTTCTCCCCCACATTCATACCCGCAACGAACTTAAAATGGCTAATCAGAGCTGCATACTCCACCTCATCATAATCACCAATAAAACGGCGCTCATCCATAATCCGCTCATAGAGCTGGTAATGATCTGCCTTTGGAACCAAGTATAAGTCGCTGACCCGTTTTTCTACTGCTTGCTGTATCATTTCTTTTGCTAAATCTTGAATCATATTTCCTCCTCACTTTATCTATTCGCAATATTCTTTGTTTTTTCAAAAATTTTTACAAAAAGGCAACAAGTCACTCATTGTTTTGAGAAACTTCCTTTGGCATATTTACCAGATAAGTTAGTCATAAAAAACGTGAGAATATTCTGTCAAGTATTTTATCCCAAAGTAAAAGACCTAGGACGTACAAATCTTCCTAGATCTTTCTATCTTATATTTCCTTACTACGTTGAAGCGAGGCTAAAAACGTCCACTGGGCTTTCCGCTCTTTCTTATTTTTGGGAGCGAAGCTAAAATAGCCCACTGGACTTTCCGCTCTTTCTTGTTTTTGGGAGCGAAGCTAAAATAGCCCACTGGGCTATTTTACTCCTCCATAAAGCTGTTAAAGACTTCTTCAATCATATCCCATTCAGCAGTTGCATCTTCTGGGATTGGTTGGAGATCACCCTCTGTTCCGTTTTCATTTTCAATGTATGAATAGGCTTGGATTTCAACTTCTCCGTTTTCATCTTCTTCTGCGCTTGCAGGGATCAAGAGAACATAATTTTTACCAAATTCTTCTTGGCCATCAATTGTCAGAAGAATTTCAAATAAAGTTTCGTTCCCATTGTCATCTACTAGGGTGATAAATTCACGTTCTTCGTTATGATCGTGTTCGTGGTTATGTGCCATGTGTTACTCCTTAAAATGTTCTATCTAAATAATTTTGTAAAATAAGTTGTGCAGCTAACTTATCAATGACTTTTTTGCGCTTTCCTCTGCTGATATCTGCTTGTTCAATTAGCATACGCTCTGCGGCAACTGTTGTTAAGCGTTCGTCCTGATACTTGACTGGTAAGCCAAATAATGCTACTAATTGATCCCCATAGGCTTGACTCGCCTCAACACGAGGCCCACTCGTGTTATTCATGTTTTTAGGCAATCCTACTACAAATGCATCAACCTTATATTGGTTGACTAATTCTGTCAAGCGGTCAAATCCAAATTCGCCTTTTTCCTCGTCAATCGGAATGATTTCCAACCCTTGCGCTGTAAAACCAAGTGGGTCTGAAATCGCAACCCCGACTGTTTTAGAACCGACGTCTAATCCCATTATTCTCATCAGAGGTCAATCCCATTTCCCTTCAAGTAAAAACGAACTAATTCTTCGACAATTTCATCACGCTCATACTTCCGAATCCGATTGCGTGCATTGTTGTAACGAGGTATATAAGCTGGATCTCCACTCAGCACATAGCCCACAATTTGGTTGATAGGATTGTATCCTTTTTCATCCAAAGAACGATAGACATTGGTCAAGGTCTCGCTGATTTCCTGTTTATTGATATCATCTAACCGAAAACGAACAGTCTCTTCTGTGAATCCCATACTTACACCTTCTTTCTTTATTCTATTAGCTCTATTATAACATAATTGATACCTCTTTTCAATGTTTCAAGCTGAAATCACACGACAAACGCATGAAAACCTTCTCGAGATGTTTTTGTGTCCCAAAGTCATTTTTGAATTGAGAGATAAGTTTGATAATCATGATACTTAACCTACTTTCCAAATAATTGTGGTAAATAATCATCTAAATGGACAGAAATATACCGTTGTTTTCGGCGATAACTTAAATCGCTCTTCGGAAATTGAATGACTTTTAAAAAATATAGACACATCTTTCTTATAACATTGAGATTAAAGGCTGCTCGTTTATCCAATGTTTGATTGTGGTCTTCACGATAAACCACATCTAACAACCAATGTAGACTCTCAACCGACCAATGCCCCCGAACACACTGAGCAAATGTTTCTATAGGCTTCTTAAAGCTAATGATAAAATAACGTACTTCCTCTATTAGCTCACCATCTTTATCCAACGTATTCTTCGTCATGCCAATGCCACGTAACTTGTGCCATTTAGGATGGCGTTCAGATAACCATTTCACATCATATGAAACCCAATAATCACGGACTTCAATTTGTCCAATGTGCCTTCTCAACGGTTTGATAATGTTGGTCTTTCTTAGCCAACT
>NZ_JBFRYH010000078.1:0-8109 GCF_040984445.1 Streptococcus handemini | reverse complement strand
GGTCAAACTGATGGCGGGAAGGCCTTTTTATTTTGCCCTAAACCACTCTACTAGACTATTTTTTTTCAAAATAAAACAGAAAACAAAAAGACAAACCAGACTCTCGACTAGTTTGTCTTCGGTCTAAGAGATTAGAAAACTAATCTCTTTTTCTATATCACCTAAATCTCATCTCCAAAATACTAAGCAAGACCAGCATATAAGACTAAGCATTTCCAGACGAAAAAGCAAAACTTGTTTTCTAGGAAAGATGTTCTCAACTGAAAAAGTAAAACGTAGAACATAGTCAGGAAATTTTTAGCAAAAAACAGCAGACTTGGAACATAGGCAAAGATGTTTCAATGAAAAATACCAGACTGGAAAGCGAGGGAGCCGTTCTTCACGAAAAAAATGCGAGACTAAAAACATAGGGAGGAGATTTTTCAGTGAAGAAAGTAAAACTTAGAACACAAGCAAGGAATTTTCAACGAAAAATGTAAGACTTAGAACATAGGTACGGATTTTTCAATGAAGAATGCCAGACTGGAAAGCGAGGGAAGAAAAAACGTACTATTTTCAATACTCGTCCAAAATCAACAAATAACACGATGTATCGAATAACAAAATAAGAACCTGTATTCACAGCTAACACTATTCTGCACTAGCCTTATTTCCAACCTTCCACACTTCTCAATTGCATGGGGCGAGCTGCGCTCGTTCTATTTCCAGCCTTCCACAATTCTCAATTGTGGAAGCTAGGCAACCTTGCGGATATTAACAGTCCAGTGGACTGTTAATACTTGAGCCTAGAAATGAGAAAGCGAAATTGGCAAAATCGATTTCTATGAAATCACGGTGTTTGTCCCACTCCCAACGGAATTTTTGAGACCTAGGCTCAAAAATTAGGAATGAAACTCCGAAGGAGGTTGCTTCCGTTCGCACTACATAAGAAAAGATAAAAAAGTTATTTTTTGAAATTAACTGGGGATAACATCTCCTATTGAGAAAACTGCCACCATACAAAAAGTGAGACCAACTGTCGCTTTAAACGTACAGCTGCGCCTCACTCTTTTTTAGCTTAACTACTTCTTTTTAATAACTGTTTTGTTAAATTGTATAATAGGTCTTTGGCTGGGTGATTTGGCAACTGTTCGATTGCAGATACTGCTTTTTGCGTAAAGAGCTCTGCTAGCTTCCTTGCCTGCTCTAATCCCCCTTCTTGCTTCATTAAAGCAATAACAGCCTGTACATCTTCTTCTGTCATATCCTGCCGCTTATCCAAATAAGGACGAAAGGCGGTAGGATTTTTTTGTAGAGCACATAAGAGGGGCAAATTATAAATGCCTTGACCAATGTCTTCCAAGACAGGCTTATTCAAGGTCGCTTGTTGTTCTGTATAGTCTAACAAATCATCAATCATCTGAAAAGCCATACCAATATAAAAACCGATATGTCCTGCCAAGCGGATGGTTTCTTGATCTGCACCACCAAAGTAGGCACCTTCTCGACTTGCCAGTTTAAACAAGGCAGCGGTTTTCCCAGCAGCAGCTCGTAAATAGTCATGGACTGTTTGCGCCTGATTATAATAGGCAGACATCTGATCAAGCTCACCAACTAGTATTTTCTTCATTGCCTTGGCATTGACATTCATATAAGGTGAGCCAGACATGGACTCTAGGAGTAAGCCAAAAAAGACGGTAAAGAGCAAGTCTCCTGTGTAGACGGCAACATCCTTACCAAAGCGACTTTGAATCGTCACCTGTCCTCGGCGGAGTGGAGAGTCGTCAATAATGTCATCATGAACCAAGGTCGCCAAGTGCAAGACCTCAAGAGAGGCTGCAGCGATCATCAACTTGCCCTCATCGAGTCTTGGTGTGCCACCAAACTCCTCAAATAAAAAGAAAAAAGCGGGGCGAAGGTACTTTCCACCTGCGCTATTTAGCTCCACTAGTGCCTGCTTGATACCCGCATGTCGTATGTGGACCTTCTTTTCAATCAGGGATCTTACATTATCAAGTTTTTCTTCCAACCCCTCATAGCGACTCCAATACGCTGCCATTTCCTCATCTCCTTGATTCCTAACTGCTCTCTATTTTACATTATTTAGGCTGTAATAGCTAGTATAGCATGCTAGAAATTTGCTATAGGGAAGTAGTCTAGCCTTATAATTAAAAATAATCCAATTCAACCAACCTCGCTCTGCTATTTCTAGGCGAGGGAAAAACAGTCCGCTGGACCTGAACTCGCATTCTCGTTTCTCGACTCGGAAAAAAACGATCCCTCATATGTCAAGTAACAAAACTATTATTTTCTAAAGAAACCTGTCTTTCAAAATGAAGCTTCTGTTGAACCCTTCTTAGGCACGCAATCCAATGACTATCAGGAAACAGCCAGTTACCGAAAAACAAGAGGATTTCTAGAATGCCAAGATACGCTGGAAAGTCTTTTTGACTAACTATTTGAATTTCTACCATCTGTTTACACAAAATTATTGACAGAACCCATCATAATATCAACCTTTTGATCTGAAACTTTAATCGTTACCTTATAGCCATTAATTGCTACGGCTACGGCTACGGCTTCAGTTTCTGTTACTTTCTTATCCATTTATACTCATCATCCTTTTCTTTCAAAATTCCTCAGTAGGTTCGACTAGTGAAGTCAATCATGGGAGTCCCACCCGCTGTCCTTTACGATGGCAGCCTGAACGATCAGAAGTATCATTATCATTTATTTGTATCATGGCAGATAGAGGACTACTCTATTTTATAGCTAATGGATTACCGCTCATCTCATTGCGCATCAAACTAAGTTGCTCATCAAATAATAAAAGTCCTGCTTTGGACTATTCAATTATCAAAGAACTTAAACAGATAAGTACCTCGTCTATAACAAAACTATTCCCATAAGTGACGGTTATGAGAATAGTTTTTTTCATGTTAGAGAATTTTGATCAGACAAAAGAGGCACTATAATTTCTGTAGCGGGTAAAACCACCATGGAGATTATGGAGCCTCTATTTTTAAGACTTTTTGCCCAGCATCTCGTTAACTTAATGAAATTGGGCTCATGTCTATCCTCTTGTTACAGCTTTGTTGCTATAGTAGACATGCTTGATTTTTTAGCGTCACATTGCAGCTATTCAGCAGTATCGAGGCAAGATCAACTTTCGGCGAACTAGTCGATATCCTCTCCTACTCCCATTTATACTTTAAATCCAGCATAATTTTTTGCAACTTCAATCACGCGATAAACATCTAAATGAGGTTGAAAATCAGATTCATGACTCCGAATATAGTTCAGTACATCATGCCACCAAATTTGCGCTTCTAAATAATTTCCTGAAGCCATTAGATGAAGAGCATGGGCTAATTTTACAACATAAGCACGGTGGTAACTTAACTGAATCCAAGCTTCACGCTCTGTTCCTGTATGATTTGGAATATTTTCCTCTAGTATATCTATAAAATTAAAAGCCAATTTACTAGAAATATCATATTTAACGGATAAATCTGCATCCTGACGTGAACCAATCGCATTAAAGTAATCGCAAGAAGAATACTCAGATAATGCTTCTAGATAATGTACAACCTCCTGCCACTTTTCTCCATACAAAGCGCCAAAATACATCTCTGTCAGTTCCTCATAGCTCAACTGTTTATTCCATAACATTTGTCCCATCACGAAATTTGGAAAATTATGAGGAAAACCTGCTCTCAATTCCTGACAGCTAATATATCCATTTAGACCCAAATTTCCTATGTACGCAATATCATGATAAATAATCTTACTAATGTTCATATACCCTAAATCGCCGTAATGAGCACGCCCCAGTGGATAATCATAGACAAAACTGTCCCCTTTAAAAACTTCTTGCCACTGGAACAAATAGGATAAATTTTCCTCAAGTGAATTCGGAAGCACGATTCGATTTCGAGCATACTCTTTCGGAGAAGGAACATTCAACTGATAGTCCACATCAGCATAACTCATTTCAAAGGTTCGCGTAATCGGCGCAAACATCATAACAAAACGATTTGGATTTTTTAATGTTTCATGTTTAGGTGCAAATAATAACTCATGATAGAGTAGGAAACAAATTTTTGTATCTAAACCAGCGTCCTCTAGGGCTTTGTCCAACTGATTCAATATTCGAATATACTGATCAGCAGGAATCTCTTTTTGGCAATTTTCACACTCACAAATATTATTCCGAGCATCAGACAACCAAACATGAAGATAGTCTACATCTCTACGATTTTTAGCATACTCAACAATTAGTTTACACATCTTATCGCCGACTTCAGGGTTTGAGAAGCATAAACTTGTCAAAATAGGTGCTGTATGAAATAGTTCCCGCTCCCCATCTAACTCAGCTACTAGGGACTTCTTATCGTCAGGCAATGTCAAGCCAGACTCCCATCCATACTTTGAAGAATACCCCAGTACTTCTCCTGTCCAACCATGACCAACTCGATGATGATACAAACCACGCTTCATCATTTCACTATCTAACTTATCGCTCATTTCCTGAGCAATTTCATTGTTAAAAGGTTCTTTCTTTGAATATGGATTAAATTCATGCTCATACCAGCGTTTCAAAAAAGAATAGGGATTCTCAAACTGTACAAAAAAACTATTCATGTTAATTTTAGGTAACCAATCTAGAAAATCCATAATATTTTCATAACTGTCAGCACCTTCAATACAGACACCACGATGTCGATAACTAGCCGTTTCCTTAATCGAAATCACCTTGGCCTGCCAATCTACCATGGATAACTTAGGGAGTTGTTCAAAACGACGACCTGGCCGAGTAAATACCGCTCCCAGCTCCGTCAATAACCGATAAACCGCAATTAACAATCCGCTCTTACTATTTGCTGCTAAGAAATATGTCCCATCTTTCGCCTGAATATCAATCGTATCAGGAATAGTATCCTTTGTTTTATGAAAATCTAAAATAATATCTGCTTCTTTTATATTCTCTGTTAGAAAAACATCAGCTCCCAAAATAGCCTTTAAATAATAGGTTAATTCAGAAACAGCGAACGATGATGTTTCATTTGTGACTTTATCAAATACTGCAATCTTCATAGCACTACTCTCCTGACAATTCTAACTCCAAATTTTTCTTATCAGCAATTTTGAAAAATGGGAAATAAATAGCAAAGGAAACCCCAATTAATACCACCTGCAACAAGGCACCTTGCCAGCTTCCTCCCGTTGCTAAGAAGCCACCTAAAACAGGAGGCATGGTCCATGGTAGAACAACGCCTGTTGTCATTGGAACAAATCCAAATGCCATCGCAAAATAGGTTATAATCGCATTGACTGTCGGAGTCAAAACAAAAGGAATCATCATAATTGGGTTTAATACTGTTGGAAAGCTAAAGAGAATAGCTGTATTGATATTAAATAACGAAGGAATAAAGGAAAGTCTTCCCAAGTTCTTAAATGTTTTACTCTTGCTAAAGATCAACAAGCAAAGTGCCAAACCAACAGTCGCACCACCTCCTCCAATAAAGACAAAGAGATCTTTGAACGGTAAAGTAATAATGTGTGGTAGTTTTTCACCAATAGCTGCAGCTGCTTGATTTTCTTCTGTAAATTGTAGCCATACAGGATCAACAAAGGCATTTAGTACCTGCCCTCCATTGACACCAGTAAACCAAAAGAGAGAATTAACAAGTACAACTAAAATCATTCCTCCTAAACTACCAGCAATATACCCCAAAGGTTTACCTACAATAAGACCTAATACAGCTCCAAGACCACCCTTGACTCCTAGCATCTCTAAAGTTTGGAAAATACATGCCCAAAAAATCAATGTAGTTAGCGCTGGAAGTAAGGCTGCAAAAGATTTTCCTACAACATCAGGAACATTCTTTGGCATTTTTATCGTAATCCCTTTTTGGATAAAATAACGATAAATTTCTGCTGATACAAGACCTACTGCAATTGCGACAAATAGCGCACTAGCATTTAGACTTCCAAAAGGAATAGCCCCGCCAAAAACTTGGCTAACCTGCTCTCCTGATTCATTATAAACCATTGTAGTAAAACGTGGAGCTAACAGTACAAATGAAGAAAGGGCAATAACCCCTGCAGAAGGTCCATCTGTTCCATAAGATTCTGATAATCTATACGCAATTCCAAATGTTGCGATTAAAGAAATGATGGCCATCGTTGATTGGTTCATGCGAGTTAAAATTCCTAAAATTCCTATATTCTCCAAAAAACCAACAACCGAAAATCCTCCTAAAGCCTGATCTGGCCAACTAATTAATAATAGAAAAAACGATCCTACTAATACAAGTGGCATTGCCATCATGAATCCATCACGAACCGATTTCAAGTGACGTTGATTTCCCACCTTAGTACCAAATGGTGCTAAGGTGTGTTCTAGAAAATGCATAAATCCATTCATTTTCTTTCCCTCCGTTTATTTTATTTTTATAAAATAATTATATCGTGAAAACGCTTCTATGTCAACTTATATCTTATTTTTTATAAATAAAATGAGAAAGAAGCTATTTTCTATTTGATTTATCTCTGTTTTTTATTTTTTCATCTTTTATGTTATAATTCTCGTAAGAATAATCTGTTAAATTGGAGACGCAACATGTGTAAGAAAGAAGAAACCATTCGGTTGATTTCCGGAAATATCTTAGAAACGATATTTCGACATCAAACAAGTTCTAGAACGAGTATTTCCAAGGCTACAGGATTGACGCCTGCTACTGTCACTAATACCATTAACCTCTTAGTATCCAACAACAAAGTCATTGAGACTGGAGATGAGGTCCGAGTTGTCAAAGGATCTGGCAGGAGCAGAAGATTAATTACCATAAACAAGAACTTTAAACATTATATTGGTATAGAAATAAATGCAACGGGTATTTTTTTAACAATCACCGATACTTTGGGAAATAAAGTAAAAAATAGCAAAACAAACATTGATGATTACAACTATAAGAAAATAAATGATGTTCTGATCAACCTGATAGCAAACACCATTAAAAAGTTCCCAGAATTACGATTTGGTGGGATCGGTATTTCTGTACCTGGTCATTTTGAGCACCAGACTGGCAGAATCATCTCCAATAACTCTAAGTGGGAATTCTTTCAGATTTCCGAAATAAAAAAGAAGATCCATCTTCCTATCTTCTTAGAAAACAACATCAATTGCATGGCCGTTGCAGAATATCTTTTCCATCCTGAAAGTTCTCCTGAACAATTTTTATTCATCCATATTGGCCCTGGACTTTTTTGTTCCTTTTTCGACAATCACTCTATCTTAAAAAAGAAAAACTTTTATATAGGGGAAATAGGACACACAATTGTTGATCATAATGGTCCCATTTGCGAGTGTGGGAAAAGAGGCTGTCTTCAAACCTATATTTCTGATACTTGGCTGATAAAAAACGCAGAATTTTTATTTGAAAATGCCAAAAACACGATTATCAAAACATTAGTCGCCTCACCTGCAGATCTAAACTTAGAGGTGATCTATCATTCATATCTACTAGGAGATAGCTTTATTATTGATAAAATTGAATCTGGTATTCAATTTTTAGCAACATCGATTGCCAACACGTTGATCATTTACGATTCTCAAAAAGTCTACATCAATAGTCAACTATTCAATTATCCTGGTTTTTCAGAAAAACTAATTACTCTAATTAACGAGCAATTACAATTTATTCCTACAAAACGCAATTTAAATATCGACATCCTCCCCTTCAATCCGTATAGAGGAGCTAGCGGAGCGGCAGCTTTAGCTGTGTATAACAATCTTATCTGGGAAAACAATTCCCAAGCATAAAAAATCTCCAAGAGATTCATCCTATCTCTTGGAGATTTTTTCTTAAAATATTTTACTAAAAATGCGAATATCAGGATGAACTCTCAGCAAACTAGAAGGAAAACCCGAGGATGGAGAACCACAGATCGTTCTACGCAAAACAGAGTAGTGCCAATCACGAAAAACACTTAGGATAACTCGTGGTGCTAGTTAATCTCAAAGTATCTCAAATTATAAGCAAGTATAATTTGTTCAATTCTCAACTGCAATCCTGTTAAGCTCCTAGTTAATGTCTGTTCGACATCAAAAAGAGCACAAAGTTC
>NZ_JBFRYH010000077.1:0-8120 GCF_040984445.1 Streptococcus handemini | reverse complement strand
AAATCTTTGATAATTGTTTGATATTCCATTGTAAGTGATGGGATTTAGCGATATACTGTAAGTGGCTCATTTGGACTAACCTCCTGTTTGTTTGGTCACTTACAGTATAGTCCTTTTGGGCTTTTTATTGTATTCTGAGAGTAACTAGCACCACGAGTATGTATTAAAATTTTTTTAGTTTGTTACCAAATCAAAAACAGCAGAATTCGCATCTAAAATAATCCATTTAAAAAAAGCTAGGAAAGTAATATTAGCATCACCTTCCTAGCCTTGTTACTTCTTATAGTAACTTTTTCTATTTCTGACTACACATGATTACATCTCATTGAAATCCCAGACATCATCCACCCATCCTTGGTAGAAATCAGGTTCATGGCAGACCATAAGAATCGAGCCTTTATAGGCTTGCAGGGCACGCTTTAATTCATCCTTGGCATCGACATCCAAGTGGTTGGTCGGCTCATCCAAAATTAAGACATTATTCTCACGATTCATCAAGAGACAGAAACGCACCTTGGCCTGCTCTCCCCCTGACAGGACTTGAATCTGGCTTTCAATATGTTTTGATGTTAAACCACAGCGAGCAAGGGCCGCACGAATCTCTGCCTGATTCAAGGCAGGGAAGGCATCCCAAACTGCCTCAAGTGGTGTTTGACGATTCCCACCAGCCACCTCTTGCTCAAAATAACCAATTTCCAGATACTCCCCCTGCTCAACCTGGCCACCCAAAGATGGAATCAAGCCTAGCAAACTTTTTAGTAAGGTTGATTTTCCTATTCCATTTGCTCCGATGATGGCAATTTTCTTATTGCGCTCAAAGGTTAGATTTAGTGGCTTGCGATTGAGAACGCGGTCATAGCCGATTTCCAAATCCTTGGTCTGAAAAATAAAGCGACTCGGCGTTCTCGCCATTTTGAAATCAAAGGAGGGTTTTGGTTTTTCAGCCTGTAACTCAATAACCTCCATTTTATCGAGTTTTTTCTGACGAGACATGGCCATATTACGAGTAGCAACACGAGCCTTATTGCGGTTGACAAAGTCCTGAAGATCGGCAATTTCTTTTTGCTGGCGCTCATAGGCTGCTTCTAGCTGGGCACGCTTCATGGCATGTACTTCTTGGAATTGATAGTAGTCGCCTGTATAGCGGGTTAACTGTTGATTTTCCACATGGTAGACGATGTTAATCACATCATTCAAGAAAGGAATGTCGTGGGAAATCAGAACAAAGGCATTTTCGTAGTTCTGCAAGTAACGTTTGAGCCATTCGATATGCTCTGCATCCAAATAGTTGGTCGGCTCATCAAGAAGCAAGATATCTGGCTTTTCAAGCAAGAGCTTGGCCAATAAAATCTTAGTCCGTTGTCCGCCAGATAACTCGGTGACATCACTATCCATCCCAAAGTCCATGACTCCTAAAGCACGAGCCACTTCATCAATCTTGGCATCCAAGGTATAGAAATCACGGCTTTCCAGACGGTCTTGGAGCTCACCCACTTCTTCCATTAGGACATCCATATCAGCTCCCTCATCTGCCATCGACATGTAGATTTCGTTGATCCGTTCTTCCGTTTTAAACAGCTCATCGAAGGCGGTCCGCAAGACATCACGCACAGATTGCCCCTTCTCGAGTTTAGCATGCTGGTCCAGATAACCTGCCGTCACATAGCGGGACCACTCGACTTTTCCCTCATCAGGCAACATTTGCCCTGTCACAATGGACATGAAGGTTGATTTTCCCTCACCATTTGCCCCGACTAATCCGATATGCTCACCCTTGAGCAGGCGAAAGGACACGTTTTCAAAAATGGCACGATCCCCAAAGCCATGACTTAAATTTTTTACTTCTAAAATACTCACGCCTTCTCCTCTCTTATCATCCCTACACCAAAGGAAGTTTGAGACGGTGATTGGATCCCAAACTTCCCTTTATTTATTGTCCCGTCGTAAAATGACAGCTCTCTTAGTCAATACCAATCTCCGCTCTCACCACATCTGCAATGGTGTCTACATAGTAGTCCACTTCTGCATGAGTTGGTGCTTCTGCCATAACCCGTAGGAGCGGCTCTGTCCCACTTGGACGAACGAGAATACGACCGTTACCAGCCATCTCAAGCTCCATTTTTTCAATAATCACAGCAATTGCTTCAACTTCCATCGCCTTATCTTTCATGCTGTTTTCAACACGAATATTGACCAATTTTTGTGGATAAATAGTCACTTCACTAGCCAGTTCAGACAGGGATTTTCCAGTTTCTTTCATGATTTTGGTCAATTGAACGGCTGTCAACTGGCCATCACCTGTCGTATTGTAATCCATAAGGATAACGTGACCAGATTGCTCACCACCAAGATTATAGCCTGATTTGCGCATTTCCTCGACCACGTAGCGGTCGCCAACAGCCGTTACAGCTTTGCCAATTCCTTCTCGATCTAAAGCCTTATGGAAACCGAGGTTAGACATCACTGTTGTGACAATAGTATTTTGGGCAAGAAGTCCGTGGTCCGCCAAGTATTTACCAATGATATACATGATGCGGTCACCATCAACCAACTCCCCTTTTTCATCAACTGCAATCAAGCGGTCGCTATCTCCGTCAAAAGCTAGACCAATTTGGCTACCTGTTTCTTTGACGAGTTCCTGTAAGGCTTCAGGGTGGGTTGAGCCGACACTGTCGTTGATATTGAGCCCATCTGGTTTTTCGGCCATAACGACCAATTGGGCGCCCAAATCTGCAAAAACCTGACGAGCAGAGGTACTAGCTGCACCATTTGCTGTATCAAGAGCCACCTTCATTCCCTCTAAATCAAATCCAGTAGAAACAAGAAATTCTTGGTATTTTCTAAGACCTTCTGGATAATCGACCACATCTCCCAAACCTTGAGCAGACGGACGAGGTAGGGTATCTTCTTCCGCATCAAGGAGTGCTTCAATTTCTGCTTCTAAGGCATCATCTAACTTAAAGCCATCACCTGCAAAGAATTTAATACCATTATCTTGGGCAGGATTGTGACTAGCTGAAATCATGACACCTGCACTTGCTTTTTCAGTCCGCACCAAATAAGCCACACCAGGAGTCGCAATCACACCTAGCTTATAGACATGGATCCCAGCAGACAAAAGTCCTGCTACTAGAGCAGATTCCAACATTTGTCCTGAAATGCGCGTATCACGTCCAACGAACACACGTGGTGTTTCTGTTTCATGTTGACTGAGGACATAGCCACCAAAACGACCTAATTTAAAAGCTAATTCTGGTGTTAATTCCGTATTCGCTTCCCCACGAACACCGTCTGTTCCAAAATATTTTCCCATGATAAATGATTTCCTCTTTCCTATTTTGTTTTTACAATCGTCGCTTGTAAGGTTGCGTCATCTTGTGATAAAACAACTGGTAAGACATTTCCTTTATTGTCCACCGCCTGAATCGTTGCTGTTCCTGAAAAATCACTAGATAGGTCATCCGCATCTGGGACAATCGCCTCAACTCTCTCAATGTGTGCCATCGTATCTTCGTCTGTTGTCACTTTTACAGATGATACATTGACGGTTACTTTTGATAGACTGTAACCTTCCGCCAATTGATTATTGGTAACGACTCCTTGAACAGCATAATTTTTACTAACTTTTTTTCCAATTTTGACAGTTATATTTTCTGGATTTAGCTTCGCTTTGACACCTGTCGGTAAATTAGAAGTGATTAAATCAACTGTATGAGTACCATCTGTCAAATTACTCAAATCTGCACTAACCAAAAATGTCCGAGTTGCTTCATCTGTTTCCCGTTGCAAAATAACACGATTTGAACTCGTTAAAGCAACCGATACGGTAGACGAAAATCCTGAGATAAAGAATTTCTCACTGTCATATTTGATTTCAATTGGTACATTGCTAAGAGTATGTGTGTAGGTCTCTGATTCAGTTACTTGCTTGATTGGCTTTGATGCTGAGATCGAATTTTTATAGTTGGTCGTCGTTGCATAAAAAAATAACACAAGCGCCATGAGAGCAGACAGTAATAAATGAGCTACTTTTTTTAATTTATCTTGCATTCTTTCCACCCCCTAAGCGGCTGAACCAACTCTTTCTATTCACTTCTTCAGGAATAAAGAGACGACGCAGTTCCTCTTCAAAATCTTCTATGCTCAATCCATGCTTAAACAAGCCATTATAGGCGACTGAGATACTTCCCGTTTCCTCCGATACAATAAAAACAAAAGCGTCAGAGACCTCTGCCAAACCAATCGCTGCGCGATGTCTAGTACCAAATTCTTTTGAAATTCCCGCACTTTCAGTCAATGGTAAATAGGCACACGAAACAGCTATTCTATTTTCTTGAATAATCACTGCTCCGTCGTGTAATGGCGTATTTGGAATAAAAATATTGATGAGCAATTCACTAGAAACATCTGCATCAAGCTGAATGCCTGTCGAACAATACTCACGTAAGGTTTGCGCTCGCTCGACTGCGACTAAGGCACCAATTTTCCTCGGTGCCATATAAGAAACGGATTTGACAAAAGCCTGTATTAGCGCTTCTTCTGCACTCAATTCTACACGCGCAAATAATTGGGTCGTGCGGCCAAGTTTTTCTAAGCTAGTCCGAATTTCAGGGGCAAAAATGACTACTCCAGCGATAACCCCATAGGTAATCACCTGATTCATCAACCAAGAAATGGTTTGAAGCCCCAGTAGTGTTGCCAAAATTTGGAAGAATAAAAAGAGAAAAACCCCACGAACTAAGGTCATAATTTTGGTGCCTGCTAAGGCCTTACTGAAACGATAAATGAGATAACTGACTAGTGTAATATCAACTAGGTGTAACAGGGCTGTCCAAGGGCTGACTAATAGACTTGACCAATAATTAACATCGAGTAACTGGTTGAGGTTGAGCATCTACTTCACAAACTTTCTATATTCTTACTGTTCACATTATACCACACATTGAAGCAAATTTTATGAAAAGACCCTCGATATACCCCCTCCAAATTGTCATCCTATTTATATTAACCTTAGAGAGATAGTGAATCCACAAAAGAAGCAAAATGAACCCCTCTTTTCAAATTGGTTTCTATAGTTGCCATCTCCATTCTAGAAAAAGGGAGCATTTTATGATAAAATAAATCCATGATGAAACTAAATACAGCCTTAGGGCTTCTTGCAGGAAAAACGTCTCAAGCAATTCTTAGTCAGCTCGGTCGTGGGACCACTCTGCCAGGAAAAATTGCCCTTCAATTTGATAAACACATTTTAGACAGTCTCGCAAAAGATTATGAAATCGTGGTCATTACAGGGACTAATGGAAAGACACTCACCACCGCATTGACGGTTGGTATTTTAGAAGAAGCCTTTGGAGCCGTAACAACCAATACCAGCGGAGCCAATATGTTGACTGGGATTACCGCCACATTCTTGTCTGCTAAAAAAAATAAAAATGGCAAGAAAATTGCAGTACTCGAAATTGACGAAGCTAGTCTAGCCAAGGTAACAGAATTTATCAAGCCCACTCTGATTGTCTTTACCAATATCTTCCGTGATCAGATGGACCGCTACGGCGAGATTTATACAACTTATCAAATGATTGTGGACGGAGCTGCTAAGGCACCTAAAGCTACTATCCTTGCAAACGGGGATAGTCCGCTCTTTCATTCGACCAAGTTGGTCAATCCGGTAAAATACTATGGCTTTGCGACAGACGAACATGCGCCACAACTCGCTCACTACAATACCGAGGGAATCCTTTGTCCGCATTGCCACCATATTTTGCAGTATAAGATGAATACCTATGCTAATCTTGGTAGCTACATCTGTCTTTCTTGCGGTTTTGCTCGTCCAAAATTGGACTATGCCCTCAGCGAGCTAAAAGAAATTAACCATGTATCTTCCACCTTCGTCATCGACGGACAAGAGTACAAGATTAACATCGGAGGGCTCTATAATATTTACAATGCCCTTGCGGCAGTCAGTGTCGCAGAATTTCTAGGTGTAACTCCCGACATCATCAAGGCAGGTTTTGATAAGAGCAAGGCGGTCTTTGGTCGTCAAGAAACCTTCCGTTTAGGAGACAAGGAGTGTACTCTCGTCTTGATTAAAAATCCAGTTGGTGCAACACAGGCTCTTGAAATGATTCGCTTAGCTCCCTACGAATTTAACCTAGCTGTCCTACTCAATGCCAATTATGCAGACGGTATTGATACTAGCTGGATCTGGGATGCGAATTTTGAACAAATAATGGATATGTCCATTCCTCATATCATCACAGGAGGAGCTCGAGCATCTGAAATTGCACGAAGATTACGAGTGACAGGCTATCCAGCAGAAGCGATTGACCAGCATGAAGCAATGACAGATGTTCTCTCTGCTATTGAAAGCAGTCCTACCCAGCATACTTATATTCTTGCTACCTATACTGCCATGCTAGAGCTACGCGATATTCTTGCGCAACGGCAAATCGTTGGAAAGGAGATGAAATAATATGGTGTATACATCACTTTCAAGCCCAGCCAATGACTACACCTATCAGCTCAACATCGCTCATCTCTATGGCGATTTGATGAATACCTACGGCGACAATGGAAATATCCTCATGCTCAAGTATGTTGCGGAGAAATTAGGAGCCAGTGTTCAGGTTGATATTGTCTCCTTAGAAGATTCCTTTGACAAGGAATTTTATGACATTGCCTTTTTCGGTGGTGGTCAAGACTACGAACAATCTATCCTTGCAAAAGATTTACCGACTAAAAAAGAGGCACTCGCTGATTTCATTGAGCAGGACGGTGTAGTTCTTGCCATCTGTGGTGGTTTCCAACTGCTCGGACAATACTATATCGAAGCTGGTGGCCGCAAGATTGACGGACTAGGCATTCTCGGTCACTATACGCTCAATCAGGTCAATAACCGCTTCATTGGGGATATCAAGATTCATAACGAAGAATTTAACGAGACCTACTATGGCTTTGAAAATCACCAAGGACGAACATTCTTAGCCGACAACCAAAAACCGCTTGGAAAAACGATTTATGGACATGGAAACAATAATGAAGACGGCGGTGAAGGTATGTACTACAAAAATACTTTTGGAAGCTACTTCCATGGCCCAATCCTCTCACGCAATGCCAATCTTGCCTACCGCCTCGTGACAACTGCCCTCCGTAATAAATACGGTCAGGACATGGTACTTCCGTCTTATGATGACATTCTAGCTCTTGAAACACCTGAAGAATACGGTGATGTCAAAAGTAAGGCCCGTTTTGAAGAAGAATAGGAGAACTTCATGAAAACAAAACTGTACTACATCATCGTCCTACTATTGATTCTACTCATTGCTAGCTTATCTCTTGCCAATATGGAAACTGTCAAGGTCAGCTATCTCTTTGGCACTTTCCAATTACCACTTATCATCTTGATTCTGATTTCAGTCCTACTTGGTGCCATTATAGCTAGTCTTCTTAGCATGGGAAAACACTTCTCCATCAGGGGTGAACTAAAACAAACCAAGAAAGAATTGGCAAACCAGAACCAAGCCTTTGATGAAAAGATAAAGCAAGTTAATCTGACAGAAAATCAATTGGAATAATTCCAAATAAAAGGACTCACTCGCCTACTATAATGAAAAAGTAGGCGAGTCTTTTTTAACGTCCTGCCTCATTTTTTAGTTTCTACTCCTCCCATATCACGACAAACGCATGAAGAAAGTTTCGTTTTCAGATAACAGTTTCATAAACTAAGTTCGAATCCTTTGCTATACTAGAGATAGTGGAGGATTTTGTTATGAATGAGATACTGGATTTCTTGATAGGTGTCCGTGATGATAGAGAATCCTGGAAAATTAAGCACACATTGTCAGATATTGTCTTGCTTATTTTCTTTGCGCGTCTATCAGGTGCAGAATATTGGGATGAAATTGAGGAGTTTGGGACTGCCTATGAGTCTTCCTTGCGAACCGTGTTGGAGTTAGAAAATGGGATTCCGTCTCACGATACGCTGCAACGAGTTTTTGCGACTCTAGATCCTCAAGTTCTAGTAGAAGTGACACAGATGTGGTCTGCTCTTCTTGAAGAGGCAGAGGTATCAGCTAAACATTTTACTCGTTTTTCGAAACGCCTGATAGCCATTGACGGAA
>NZ_JBFRYH010000076.1:0-8262 GCF_040984445.1 Streptococcus handemini | reverse complement strand
GATTATTCTTGATAGTGACGGTAACGTCTTTACCATCTTCCTTGTCATTTGGAATGACAGAGGCAATCAAATCTTTATCGCTGATTGGGGTGCTACCTTGTGGTACTGTCACTGTTGGTGATTCACCCGTTGGTGGGGTATTTGGAATAACTCCTGGTGTGTACACTCCCTTAGCTGGTGTGCCATTCTTATCTTTCGCAACAACCGTTACACCTGTTCCTGTACCTGTGAAATCTTTTTCTGGGGTGAAAGTTACTTTACCTGTTGGGTCAACAGTATATGTTCCTTCGCCTGGAATTGTAACACTTGTTACTTCTTCACCTGTCTTAGGATCAATTAACTTAGCTGGGTTAGTAGCGTCTGGAACAAGTGGCGTACCATCGCCATTTTTGAACGTTGGAGTTCCTTCTTGTTTTTCACCTTGTTTACCTGTTGAAGTATCATTATCTCCCGTTGGTGTTACTGGAGTAACTGTTGGTGTGTACTTACCTGTTACTGGCGTGCCATTTTCATCCGTACGTTTAACTGTTACACCTGTTCCTTTACCTGTGAATGATTTTTCTGGGGTGAAGGTTACTTTACCTGTTGGGTCAACAGTATATGTTCCTTCACCTGGAATGGTAATACTTGTTACTTCTTCACCTGTCTTAGGATCAATCAACTTAGCTGGATCATCACTCATCGGTACTTCTGGGTCACCTTCGGTAAATGTTGGGGTTCCTTCTTGCGTTTGTCCTTGTTTACCTGTTGATTCTGCTGGTGTACCTGTTGGGGTTACTGGAGTAACTGCTGGGGTGTACTTAGCCGTTACTGGTGTACCATTTTCATCCGTACGTTTAACTGTTACACCTGTTCCTTTACCTGTGAATGATTTTTCTGGGGTGAAGGTTACTTTACCTGTTGGGTCAACAGTGTAGGTTCCTTCGCCTGGAATTGTAACACTTGTTACTTCTTCACCTGTCTTAGGATCAATCAACTTAGCTGGTTCATTACTCATCGGTATAGCTGGGTCACCTTCGGTAAATGTTGGAGTTCCCTCTTGCGTTTGTCCTTGTTTACCTGTTGATTCTGCATTTTCAGCTGTTGGTTTCACTGGTGTTACGGTTGGTTCATACGTTGTTTTAACTGGTGTACCATTCGCGTCTTTAGCTTGAATTGTTACAGCAGGTGCTTCTCCCACGAAATCTTTTTCTGGAGTAAATACGACTGCACCATTTTCGATTGTGTACGTTCCGACTGGTTTACCGTCTTTGGTTACCGTTACAGATTCAGCTGGATTACCGTCAGCATCCAATAAAGTGACTGATTCTGGATCCACTTTAACGTCTGGATCACTGTCTTTGAAGTTCACTGATTTAGCAGTATCATCTTTTTCAAAGACAATTGGAGATGATTGTTTAGCTCCTTGAATACCTGTCGTTGCTGATGGTTCTGCTGTTGGTACAACTGGTGTAACCGTTGGTGTGTATGTTGCTTCTGCTGGTGTTCCGTTCGCATCTTTCGCTTGAACTGTTACTGGATCTGGTGTTCCTACGAAATCTTTATCTGGTGTGAACGTTACTTTACCTGTTGTTAGATCAATTGTATACTTACCAACAATTTTACCATCTTTCATCGCTGGAAGTTCAGTTCCATCAATCGGTTGTTTCGTTACTGGATCAACGAATTTAGCTGGATTGCTTTCTGAAATTTCCACTGGTACAGCTGGGTCACCTTCGGTAAATGTTGGAGTTCCTTCTTGCGTTTGTCCTTGTTTACCTGTTGAAGTTTTATCTTTACCTGTTGGGGTTACTGGTGTAACGGTTGGGGTGTAAGTTGTTGTAACCGGAGTACCATTCGCATCTTTCGCTTGAAGCGTTATAGCTGGTGCTTCACCGACAAAGTCTTTTTCTGGTGTAAAGACGACTGAACCATCTTTAAGTGTGTATGCACCCACTTTCTTACCAGTTCCATCTGTTACTTCTACACTTTCAGCCGGTTTACCCTCAGCATTTAACAACGTTACTGTTGATTGATCAATCGGAGCAACTGCATCGCCAGACTTGAAGTTCACTGAGTTCGGTTGGCTATCATCACCAAATACAATTGGAGAAGTTTGTACTGCTCCTTGAATATTTGAAGTTGTTGATGGATCTGCAGTTGGCGCAACTGGTGTAACGGTTGGTGTATATTTAGCTTTAGCTGGTGTGCCATTCGCATCTTTCGCTTCAACAGTGATTGGATCTGGTGTTCCTACGAAGTCTTTGTTTGGTGTGAAGGTCACTTTACCAGTTTCTTTATCAATTGTATACTTACCAACAATTTCACCATCTTTCATCGCTGGGAGTTCAGTTCCATCAATTGGTTGGTTCGTTACTGGATCAATAAATTTAGCTGGATTTTCAGCTGAAACATTCACTGGTACTCCTGGATTGCCACCTTTAAATGTTGGAGTCCCTTCTTGTGGTTGTCCTTGTTTACCTGTTGATACTGCTGGTGCACCTGTTGGTTCAACAGCAGTAACGGTTGGTGTGTAAGTTGTTGTAACCGGTGTACCATTCGCATCTTTCGCTTGAAGCGTTACAGCTGGTGCTTCACCGACAAAGTCTTTTTCTGGTGTAAAGACGACTGATTCACCTTCAAGTGTGTACGTACCAATTTTTTTACCTGTTGTTGGATCTGTTACTTCTACACTTTCAGCTGGTTCACCGCCAGCATTTAACAAGGTCACCGCTGATTTATCAATCGGAGCTGATTCAGCACCTGACTTGAAGTTCACTGAGTTCGGATGGCTATCATCACCGAATACAATTGGAGAAGTTTGTACTGCTCCTTGGATATTTGAAGTTGTTGATTCAGCTGCTGTTGGTGTAATTGGTTTTACTGTTGGTGTGTAAGTTGTTTCAGCAGTATCATCACTTGCATCAGCAATCTGAACTTTAACTGGTGTAGCTGTTCCTGTATAGCTTGGTAATGGTTGGAATGTAATTACCCCATTATCTCCTAAAGTATAGGTTCCTTGACCGTCTACCGTTACAGTTTTTGTTTTTTGTCCTGAAGCATCTAATAATGTTAATGATGCAGGATTTAATTTTTCTTTATCTGTTACAGTATTTGTTGGCTCTCCTTGATCATCAGTCGTATACTCTTTGAACATCGCATTTGCATCTGTTGTTTGAGCAACTCCTTGAGGTCCTTCTGTTTCAGCAGGAATTCCTTTCGGTTTGTTATTAATAACAGTTGGGATATAAACTGCATCCATACTAGGAGTTTTCCATGTATGACTTCCGTCATTCACATTCTCAAGTGTCGTTCCAGAAGCATTGCTTTTATCAGCTGTCCAACCTGTGTGAACCCCATTTTTGTCTGTTACACGTAGTACCACCCCTTTGGCTTTTCCTATGAAGGTAGCTTCTGGTGTAAAGGTAATTTTCTTACCATCGACAGTATAGGTACCTTGACCTGGTTCAGTCCAAGTATCGACTGAATTGCCCTCTGGATCAATAATTTTCACTTGTTGATTATCTTCAATGAGATTATCTTTATCAAAGTCATATTCACGACGACCATAGGCAGTAAACTCAATTCGTCCATTTCCTGAACTATCTTTGACAGGATTAGCTCCACCGACTTTGAACTCGATATTCATGGATTGTTCTTCGCCTACGTAGCCCGAGGTTCCTTCCTTATCTCCTCGTGGTGGATGCGTCACTTGAACTTCAAAGTCTTCTACTTCCCCTGTGTAGGCAATTCCTGTTGGTTTTTCAATATCATATTGGTTTAGGGCAATACGAGCACGAACTGCTACTTTGGTAACAGATGGATCGGCCATTTGTGGAACGTTAGTCCAAGTAAGGTCATATTGATTTTCTCCAGTGACTGTTACTAACTCTGAACGTTCTCCATCGTCAAATTTTCCGTTATTATTGAAATCCGCCCAGGCATAAGCATATGCCGTAGGATTTTGATTTGGACTCGCTTTTATTCTGAGGGTATAGGTTTTTTCAGCTGCTTTATGAAGTTTATAGGTCTCTTCACCACTAGATGTTACATGGAGTTCGTCATCTCCTACTAACTGTCGAGCTCCCTCATCACTTGTATTAAACAGGTCATCTGTTTTAAATTTTTCTTTTGGTGCATCTTCTGCTGCAATATCCAAGTCGGCTTTTACACTTCCAAGATATGGCTGAGAAACTTTATCAGAGATAAGGTGAGAAGCTTCTCCGTATGATGCTGGTGCATCCCCTTCATCGAAAGGAACCACCCCCAACATAAGTCCTTGTTGCCCTTCTGTTATCATGTAAACCGCTGCTTCACTAGCATTACGCGAAATCACAATTGGAAGAGATCGATTGTCTTGATTTGTACGAACTGGACCAAATATATTGGTTCCAATGCCATCACCATATACTATATTTCCTTCACTTGCAAGACCTGCAACTGTAATACGAGACGCTTCTGGATTGACATTTCCAATATAGGCAGGATGAATCGCAACAGGAGTTGTATTATTTCTACGTGCCGCATCCTCTGCGCCATTTTTAAGTGCTAGTAAGGCGCTATTGTAGCTTAGCGGATAATAAGAACCTTGTGTCTTTTCATTAGATAGCTCACCCAAAAGTTCAAATGGTTTCCCATTAGCAGTATACATTTCTACTTCCCTAGCTCCGGCTTCTTCTCCAGTCGCCATTAAGATATTAGCTGCAACTTTACGATTCAGATACGTAGCTGAAAGTTTGAATTGTACTCCCATATTGATTCCATCATCATTAAATGTAACAACTGGTTTAGCTCCTGCATCAATACCTAATTTACGAGCTGAAGACCACAACATGCTCTGTTGTTTGACAACGATCTCTTTATGAACATCTTTATTAGAAATAGGTGAGTTGAAAGCATTTGGATCATAGGTACCTTCTGCATCTGTCCCCTCCACACGCTTCTTATAAATGTCTGAAGCCTGAAATGGTTTCAGACCAGTTACTTCCACTCGGATAACATAACCTGGGAAGAGTTCTTTTTCAAAGTAGGAGCCGACTTGCAACGCTTTGTCACCATTTGACAACGTTTTCAAATTATGTGCGGACTTATCATCTCCCCAGTCTAACCAAGTTATTTGTTTTTTCAGGTTTTCATGATCTTTTTTTGACTCATCTTTGAAGGTTTGATTTCCAGCCGCATCTCCACCTGAAGCGTAATTATATTCACCGACAGTTTTTTCTTTCGGAAGTGCTCTAAATCCAGTATAACCACCTGTTTCGTTATTGTCAGCGGCTACTTGGTTATCACGGACAATATTGAAGTTGACAAGATTTTTTCGTCCACCACGCTCAGCTACTACTGCAGCTTGAGCCTCTGCTTGGTCTGTAGCTAACTTATAGCCTTGAAGTGCTGGTTGAATCTTCAAATCTGTCTTTGCATCAACCGTTACATGGAACTCTTTGGGCTGTTCGATTGACAAGGTTGTCTTTTCAGCGACAGAATGACTTGTAGCATAAACTTCCTTTCCAGTCTCTTGATCAGTATAAGTGACTTTATAAATGGTTGCTGCGACACGTTCTACTTCCTCTACTGGAGCAACTCCATCTAGAGCTTGACGTGCTTCAGCCAGTTTAGCAGTAGCTTGATTGGTTTCTTCTTGTGTAGCCTCTTCTTTTTGTAAGATAGCCTTTGCATTAGATAATTCTCTATCATATGCATTTTTATTGCTTGCATATCGGTATTTATCTGAATCTCCTAGAACATCAAATTCTGCAATCTCATCTAGTAATATATTTTTATCCACTGTGATTTTATCACTGATAGAAGTTGAATCTGTGGCCATAGGGGTAGGTGTAGTAGATTCTTGGCTTATAGGCTCCAGTTTTTCCTTGTTGCTTTCATATTTAGTTTCTGGCAATTCTAGCACAGTATTTTCGGAAGCAGGATCTGTCTCGACTGTCTCCCCAGTGTCAGCATATACCTGCGGTGCAACTAATAAAAGTGACCCTAAAAAGACAGAGCCAACTCCAATCTTAAATTTCCGAATTGAAAAGCGGTCTTTTTTTCTTTTAAACATCTCTTCCTCCTAATAAATTTTAGGCAAGCTACAGCTTTCACCTAATTCTTGATGTTATATTTTGCCTTATCAGGGCAATTACAGATTGCTAGCCTCCCTAAATTTATTAAAAATATTAGACATGAAATACACTCATGTCTCTAGGTAAGTTCTCTATTTTTTCAAAAACTAGGATTTTTGGAATAGAAATGTTAATATATTAATGTTATGTTCTTTGTACGTGGAAAAATCAGTAGGATAGGATTATTAAAGCATATGTAATCAGGGATAACTAAGCAAAATATAGTTGATTTTCTACTATTTTTAGCTATTCCAAAAATCCTAATTTTTGAACTCCTTTTATAAAAAATACAGAAGAAATTTACATTTTTATTCTCCTATTTTCCTAATTACATCAGACTTCCTTGCTTTCATCCATCGATAACAAGTAGATTTGGAGATCCCTAATTTTTCAGATGCCGTCTGAATTGTGATTTCAGACGTTTCTAATTGCTTCATAATTTGATCAAAATTTGGTGGGCGCCTTTTTATCGGACGCCCAAACTTAACTCCTTTTTTCTTTGCTTCCTTAATCCCTTCCAATTGTCTCTGCTTGATATTCTCACGCTCGACCTGTGCCACATAGGATAAAACTTGGAGGCATAAGTCTGAAATAAATTTTCCTGTAATATTATCAATTTTCAGGTTTGTATTCAGCAAGGGGAAGTCTAACACCATGATATCTATATTTTTTTCCTTCACAAGATAATTCCATTGCTTGATGATTTCATCATAATTTCTACCAAGACGATCGATTGACTTAATCACAATTTCATCACCCCTTTTAAGACACTTCAGCATCCGTTTATATCCCTTTCGATTAAAATTCTTACCAGAAGACTGATCAATAAACAAGAACTCTTCCTTCACTCCTTCTTGAAGCATTGCTGCTAATTGACGACTAATATTTTGGTCTCGTGTTGATACACGAATATAACCATACTCGTGGTGCTAGTTAATCTCAAAGTATCTCAAATTATAAGCAAGTATAATTTGTTCAATTCTCAACTGCAATCCTGTTAAGCTCCTAGTTAATGTCTGTTCGACATCAAAAAGAGCACAAAGTTCTGAAAATCGAGTTTCAATAGTTCGTCTCATAGCCAACAATTTCCAATGATTATGTTGTTTAGCCCCTGTCATATTTTGACGCAAGGGTGTCCATAGCTGATAGCCTTTTTGTTCCAAATCATTTTTCAGCTCACGACTAAGGTAGCCCAAATCTGCTAAAATGGTGGGTTGGTCACATTCTTCTAATAACTCGTGAACCGCTTTAATATCATGAACAGAAGCTGGTGTGACAACATAGTTCAGAATATAGCCTGATAAGGTCACTAACATGTGGACTTTGAACCGATAGAACCACAGGTGCTTAGAGGCGTTATAGCCAATGTCCGCCACTTCTTTAAAAATACGGACTCTATAATTACGGACAGATTGACAAAGTGGTAGAGGAAAACTGTCGATGATAACTATTGTATCAGGAGAAATATGAGCATTCATAGCTTGTCTAATGACTTGGACTAACCAAATTAATTGTCTTGCTCGCCGATTAAAACGACTTCTTTCAAGGAGATGTCCGCAAGGAAAGAGTTGACAGATACGATAAAAATGCCGTTGTGACTTAATACCTAATTCAGCTTGCAAGAGAAGCAAGACTAGTAGGGATTCGTCTGAGACCTTGGACAAGCTAACGTTACGACGGTGTTTTAAGCCTGCTGGACAATAATCACGATATAGCTGATGGCAAATCTTTGATAATTGTTTGATATTCCATTGTAAGTGATGGGATTTAGCGATATACTGTAAGTGGCTCATTTGGACTAACCTCCTGTTTGTTTGGTCACTTACAGTATAGTCCTTTTGGGCTTTTTATTGTATTCTGAGAGTAACTAGCACCACGAGTTAAGTATTATTTTGGCTGTATAATTTCTGTAGTGGGTAAACCCACCATGGATATTATGGAGCCTTTTTCTACCATTTGTCAAGTTTATCAAGGATTTAAAAAAATATTTTCAAGACAGTAGCTATTTCGAGAGTGCTGTCTTATTTTTGACACTTGTTTAGTTAAAAAAGGGCATGTCAAAAGAACACCTTATGTTGGAAATTTTTCGATAAGGTGTTACAATACTAGGGCATAGACGACTTTACTGATTTTGGGTTGAAGTATAATCGTAGAGTTTGTTATG
>NZ_JBFRYH010000075.1:0-8287 GCF_040984445.1 Streptococcus handemini | reverse complement strand
GTAGCCATTTTCCTCAAGAAAAGCCTGGAGACGACGAGAATAGACGCCTGTCGCTTCAAAGACAATCTCAGGGTTGTGAACAGTTTTCAAATCGTCCAACAACCGAGTGAAGCCGATGGCATCACTCGGCATGGTATAGCCATGAACCTTCTCACCGTTGACTAGAATTGCCACTTCTGAACTTGTTTTACTCACATCAATCCCGAATACTGTACGCATGATATGTAACCGCCCCATAACGAGGTATCTACCGAGATTGTCAGTTCTCCAGTATACTGTTATAAAAACAAAACTGGAGGTTTTTTATGTCCCACCCCATCGTCCCATTGACTGTTCCCCAATCTCGACGCTTTGAGAAGAAGAGTAGGAATGATATTTTGATGAAAATTCGTCTCGGCAAAGTGGAAGTCACATTCTTCCACTCTATTAACCAAGAAGTATTGGAAACAATCTTGGATAAGGTACTAGTCTATGACCATCCGACTCAGTGATTTAGGACAAGTTTACTTGGTTTGTGGGAAAACAGATATGCGTCAAGGGATTGATTCCTTGGCCTATCTTGTCAAAAGTCAGTTCAATTTGGATCCCTTCTCAGGTCAGGTTTATCTTTTCTGTGGTGGCCGCAAAGACCGATTCAAAGCTCTTTACTGGGACGGACAAGGTTTCTGGTTGCTTTACAAACGCTTTGAGAATGGGAAATTGACCTGGCCAAGCAATGAAGAAGAGGTAAAAGCCCTCACTTGCGAGCAAGTAGACTGGCTGATGAAAGGATTTTCCATCTTTCCCAAAATAAATGCTTCAAAAAGTCGTGATTTCTATTGAAATCATGGCTTTCTTTTCGGTATAATAAAGAAAACTGGAGGGTGATACTATGGAAGAGTTAGTAGCCATTATTAAACAACAAGCAGCTGTTAACCAACAACTCACAAATGAACTTGCCCTCCTTCGTGAACAGGTGGCTTATCTGACTCAAAAACTCTACGGTAAGTCATCAGAGAAGGTTGTGTATCAACCTGGTCAGTTGAGTTTATTTGGTGAGGAAAGCTTGCCTGAAGAAGACGCTGACTTACCCAGTTGAAACAGAAACTATCACCTATAAACGCAAGAAAGCTAAGGGAGTTCGTCAGGCTATTTTTAGTCAATTCACTCCAGAGATGGTTCATCACGAATTACAGGGTGAAGACTGCACGTGTCCAGATTGTCATGGTCAGTTGAAGGAGATTGGCTCAGCCGTCCAACGGCAAGAGCTGGTCTTCATTCCTGCACAATTAAAGCGGATTGACCATGTCCAACACGCTTACAAGTGTCAGGCTTGTAGTCAGAAGAATCTGAGCGATAAGATTATCAAGGCTCCTTTAGTTCTGCCTCCATCATTGCCCATACGATTCATCAGAAGTTCAATCTGAAGGTGCCAAATTATCGGCAGGAAGAGGATTAGCATAAGCTTGGCTTGCCCATCACACGGAAAGAAATAGCGAACTGGCACATCAAGTCTAGTCAGTATTATTTCGAGCCAATTTATGATCTGTTGCACAAGAAATTACGGAAACAGGCTATTCTCCATGCGGATGAAACCTCCTATAAGGTCTTGGAAAATGATAGCCAGTCGACCTACTACTGGACCTTCCTGTCTGGTAAGCATGAGAAAAAGGGCATCACGCTCTATCATCATGACAAACGCCGGAGTGGTTTGGTTGTGAAGGAGTTTCTTGGGGATTACGCAGGCTACGTACATTGTGATATGTTACGGCAGTAACTTAGGACTTTAGTCCTCTAGTTCTGCCTATGCGATAGCAGTCCAAGCTTGAGGAACGAAGCGACGCTAAGCTTGGTAAACTGCGAACCGCTGGGTGCTTATCGCCAATTAGAAAAAGCTCAGCTAGTTGGTTGTTGGGCGCATGTCAGAAGAAAGTTCTTCGATGCAACCCCCAAGAAAGCAGACAAGACCTCTTTAGGGGCTAAGGGATTAGCCTATTGCGATCGCCTGTTTGCCTTGGAGAATGACTGGGTTGACCTCTCTTAGGAAAAAGTTCCAGAGTCAAATCGACTTTGGAACTTTTCAATATACTCCGTTATGGAGCGGTTACCATGATATTACCTCTTTATCTTGTTTGATTCCTTGTTTTAGTGATGTCATTTTCAATACTCGACGTCTAGCGTCCCACATACTTCGATAACATTCTCCCTAAAACAGGTGTCTTGCCAGTTTTGAGTACGACGTCCAGCGTCAAAAAGCCCCACGACTTCACAAGACACCTCTACTTTAACACAACGAAAAAGTAGTGACTACTCTCTCCCGTCGGAGATTTCCTCACTACTAATCTTAGTATGTTTTGAGAGTATGAAAAATCATGAGCGATAAATCGAACTTCTAAAGTCATCTGTATCTAAAAGATACGCTTTGAAAATCGCTTCATTGAGCCTCAAAAGGTTCGGTGTTGCTTTCTTAGCTTTTAATGCTGCTAAGTCTGCTTGAACGGCTTGATCAATCAATTGAGTTAATGTTGCTGCATCTGCAGTATAAGTCTGCTGATTGTATGTAAAACTTACTGGTTTTAACTGATTAACTTTATCTAAACGACGTTGGTACATCGCTTTTTTAAATTCATGGAAATTTGAAAACTTATCATCGGTAATTTTCTTGAGAATATATGAATCATTAAACGTTTCACCTGCAGCTCGTGCTTCAGCCCGATATTTATTTGATAAATAACCTAAAAATCCTTCATACCCCGTCTCAGCCAACAACTCATTAGCCAAGCGCTTAATACTTAAACTGTCTGAAGAACCATTCGGATTCGTCAACCCACTGTAGTTCGCTGCAAATAAATGTTCTGTTTCATAACCATTTTTCCCAATTTTTGCTTTATTACTATGGACACCATGTATTCCAAGCAGAATATCATTTTCTACTAAATTATCCACACTCTCTAAAGTAAGAGATTCCAAATCTTCTGCATTCAATTGGCGTATTCTCGATTCACCAAGATCGTTGATGCGTTCAATTTTCTTATAGAATAAGGCTTGATCGGCTTTATCTAATTTCACCAAAGCATTCCCAACCAAAGCTTCGAGCGTATAAATCACATCCATACGTCCTTGAAGATATTCTTTTAAGTCTTCTTGTGTTTGGAAACGGTCTGGTGATAAGTTATGCACACGATTATTCGCATATTTTCCACCATCCGCTATCGAATAGTCTATATTCGTATTGAGTGCAAAAATCTGATTCGTTGCTGAAGTAGTCGCTTGTAACAGACCTTGAGCATAAATTTCTGCACCAAAGGCTTCTCGACGACCATATCCACCGAGATAAACCGTTCCATCCATATTGTGAGTCATTTCATGCGTAAAGACTGACTGTCCATATTGATTTAGCATGCCATCTAATACGAAATGTACTAAAGACCCTGTCGCATATGCTCCTAAACCATTTGAAGTATAGTATTTCCCAATTGGTGCAAAGAAATCTGTCATTCGACTCGATGCTCCTTCTCCAAACTTAGGCATCCAATAAGTAGGCTTATTACCGAATTTTGGAATGAGATAACCATCCCATGACGGAATTGGCATCACATTGCGACTATACATTAGAGCTTTTACTTCTGGTCTAGCTATGCGATACCAAAAATCAAAATGGTCTCTTTGTGTTTTAGCAAAATAATCTACCAATTTATTGACACGATCAAGTTCACTTGCATATCTTTCAGGATTTGTTTCTTTAAGCGACATATCCATATATCTGTCGTACATACCAAACGATAAAGTTGTCATATTACTCATGATATAGATACCTTCAGAAGTCAGATTCAAAAGTGGCAAAATCATACGTGGATGATCAATTCGATTAAGTTGGTCATACACTTGATACATTTGATTTGGCAGCTCTTTCGATGGCACTTCTACGATATATGCTTTCGTTGCCGACTTAAACCACTCATTTTCACTGAGCGTCGTAAAACGTGTACGGTAGGCACTTAGATAATCACGAAGATTCGCATAACCAGATACTGGAGCAATCCATTTTGCATAGGTCGCAGGATTATTCTTAATATCCAATGCATTATTACCCATTCGACCAAGGTTAGCTAGCCACTCCAAACTATTCACTTGTGTTCCAAAGAAGTTTTGATAGAACGTAGCTAATTCTCCAACGTTCATCTCGTCAAATTGAATATTATACAAACGGTTAAGATAACTTGCACCCACAAGAATCGCAACAGCATTCTTTTTCATATAGTCCTTCATTTGCTCTTTCAGTGGCGTTGCAGTAAAATCTGCTGCTACACTTTGAGCGAGTGCTGCTTCAAAAACATCTTGAGCACGACTGTTAACTCGCATAAACGCATCTTTGAGATACAACACTTCTAAAATTCCTTCTTGATACGAATCAAGTGAATCGTGACTTGGGCTATCCGCTTCTCTTTCTGGATGACCTTGGGTTACTTTCCAAACATCTTCTGAGAAATAGGTTAATCCTGCTACTCGTTTCATTGCTGTGGCAATGACATCTGACGGATTAGTCATAAATTGTTCCGGCGTATAGAGCAATTCTGTTCCATTGATTCCATATTCTTGAATTGTGTCAGCAGCAAAAGATGAACCCGGTGTAATGTCTAAATATTCAACCTTGCCATCCTCATAGTTTAAAAGCAGACGATTGATAGCCGTCTTCTGATTATAAAGATTTGCAATGACTTCCTTATCTTTCATTGGGACAATCGAAACAAGTTTTGTTTTAAACAACTTACTTGAGGCATCAATCTTATTCCCTTGCTTAACGATATATTCACGATTATAAAACGGTAAGAGTTTTTCAGTATTGCGATAAGCAATTTCACGAGCTGCTTCATAGTGAGGCAAATTACGATAATCGATCACTTTCGAACTTTGTCCAACAAGTGATTCTTTATCCGATAAAGTGGCAGTTATATCCATTGCGTTCACTTTTTCAGCTACAGCTTCTGCCGAAATCAAACTTATTTTGTTAGACTGAACATTGGCAGTCGCTTTTCCTTCAACGCCATAGATCTCTGTTGCATTAATTCCGTCTCCTGTTCCATTTAAGGTAGAACCTTTTGTCACCGGAATTGCCGATACAATGCGAGTAAGGACTGCACGACCTGCACTACCACTAATCGCACCAACTCGTCCACCACCTTTATTATCTAATATCCCTTCCACATAGACATCAGATACCGTCACATTATTTGAAGCGACACCTAGAACGCCACCAAACTCTTGTGCTGCTCTCACATTAGTGTCTATCGCAACTTTTGCATGTACTTTTTGGATATTACTATTACCAATTTGTCCTACCACACCACCTGATTTCATTTCTGTATCAGTCGCTGTCGTTGTAATTTTCATATTAAGGTCTACATTGCGGATAGTGGTATTCGATTGAGCAGAATAGACTAAACCAGCTACATTATGTGGAGCAGTAATACTCCCTTCAATCGCTACATTTTCTATTGTTGTTCCATTTGCTTGGTTAACGAAGGCACCTACATTGGGTCTTGTTGACTGAATAGCTACATCAGATAGATTGAGATTAGATAGAGTTGCCCCATTTGTGCTTTCAAAGAGCGGAGCTTGCAAGCCATAAATCGTGTAATTCTTTCCATCATGGAGACCGTTAAGCGTACCTGTAAATGGAGCTGTGACATAGTTGGTCGCTGGTTTATCCATTTCTCTGGCACTCAAGTCAGCTCCCAGAGTAAACGTTCCGCTTGGATTGGCATTGATAGACTCAATCAAATCTTTGAAAGAAGTATAGATACCATTTTGTGCTGGAGCAATCCGACCAATCCTAAAGCTGTAGTCATCTTCATAATCACCTGCTGCATTACGTTGTACAAGCTCAGGATGAGTAGCAACTACTTTAAAACCATTACCGTCAGCTACGATTTCCTTGATGGGCAATTGCACTTCCTTGCCAGTTTCGGATACAAAGCTTGCAAAATAATCACCGACAGATCCAACTTCTTCTAAACTGATGACCTTTGTCTTAACTCCATTTTTGTAGGTGTAAAGAGCAAGATCACGTAGATTTTTCAGTTCAATCTGCTTGCGCTCCAAGACAAACGGTTCCACACGTTCTAGCATTTCACGCACTTGATCAGCTTCTGCATGATACTCAAAAATCGTTTTGAGCTGGTAGTCCACATCATAATCCAATCCTGGGATTACTGTTCCAGCCAACTCTTCCTTGGACAAGGTGACTTCTCTAACCAAGGTATCTCCAGAATAAATCTGGGCAGTGGCAGAAACAAAGGTATCGTCAGGGTCGGTCAATTGATACGTCAATCGAACTGACTTATCTTTCTCCTGCTTTTCTAGAGTTTGCAAATTCAAGATTGGCTTGGTAAGAGATTTGTTTTGCAGAGCCGCTTCTGCTGCTTCTAGATTTTTAAGGGCCTCTTCTGCCTTCTGTTGCGCTTCAGAAATGGATTCTGGACTAGCTGCTTGGTTTACAATGACAGCATTCGCCTCTGCTAGAATCTCGAGAGCTTTTTCTTTTGCTGCTTGATAGGCTGCCACACTTTCTGGTGTTTTGTTGATTGTATCAACTTCTTTTTGTGAACCTTGATCTAATTTATCAGTTGCTACCATCAATTCAAGTGGAGCAAGTGGCTTCGTTACAGTCAACACCTCTTCTCCTAGAACATCCGCATGTTTTTCTGGTTCTGGAGTGACAGTATCAGTTGGAGTTTCTGGTTCTACCGGACTAACTGGAACGACTGGTTCGGATGTAGACGGCGTTTCATTCTCTGGTTCCGCAGGAGTAACTGGAAGTTCTGACGAAGAGCCAGTATCAGGAGTCGGTTTTTCTGCCGGAGTTGGGGTAGAGGGAATTTCTATGTCCGGAGTTTCTTGTGTTTCATGCTCTGACGTTGCTGGATTAACCAGATCGTCTGATGGTACTGGTTTTTCTTGACTTGGATTGGATGGCTCAGTAAGAATATCTGTATATTCGTCATTAGGCGTAGATTCATCAGGAGTATTCTGGCCTTGCTCAGTATCAACATTTACTTCCTCAACTGATAAGGTTGTTTTTTCAACTGTTGGGACATTTTCACTTGGGACTTCATATTGTGGAACCTCTTCTACTGGTAAAGTCGGTTTCGTTACAGTCAACACCTCGCTTCCCAGAACATCATAGTGTTTTTCTGGTGTTGAAGTAATAACCTCTGTTGGTTCCTCTAGTTCTACTGGATTTGTTGAACCTTCTGCTGAAGAGTTAGTCTCAGGAATCGGTTTTTCTTCCGGAGTGGGAGCTGGGGCAACTGAAACTTCTGCTTCTGGGATAGCTAGTGTCTCATGCTCTGGGGTTATTGGTGCAGGAGAAACATTCGGCAAATTTCCCTTATCGAGAGTGGGAATTTGTTCTTTCGGAATTTCCGGCACTGGGCTAACAGGATCTTCCTTTATTGGGGAAATTGGCTTAGCCAGATTTAGCGTCTCTTCACTTGGAATTTCTGATGGAGAGAGCACTTCTTGCAGAAAGTCTGACTTTACTACTTCTTGATTCGTTTCTTCTAAAGGAGAAATACTTGATTGCTCTGTTTTTTCTGCAATCGTTTTCCTAGGTGTTTCAATAATATAACCAACAAAACGGTAACCCTCAATTTCGCGTACTGTTTCTGGTAAAATTGTCCCATTTGTGACATCAAATTCTTGGGTATAATAAGCAAATAGACTATGCGTAATAGCTGCGACTTCTGGTATCGGCAGAACCTGACCGAGACTGGTTACGACAAAAGCAGTTGTAAGCCAAACCTTCTTTTTCTTATGAAAGGCTACTGCACAAATCAGCAAGGCTGCGCCAGCTATTATTGGCAGAGCTGAAGAACCTTGACTACCAGTAGTTGGTAGTATTTCTTGACCACTTGATAAGGGACGATAGACCATGTAATAGGTCGTATCTCCAGAGACAAAATCAGATGGCAACGAACGTATGATGAGCTTTTTTTCATCTTCTGTTAGCTCTTCTTCACTAACATAATGATAGGTAATGTGAGCAGTTCCTTCTTGCTCATTAGCTTGAACAAGCGTTGGCGACAAAACACCAACTAAGCTCATTCCTAATAAAACAGATGCTGCACCAATTGAAAATTTTCGTATTGAAAAGCGACTAATCTGTCGATAAAATTCTTTCATGTTTATAATTCATTCCTTTCGTTTCACTCAAGGCACAACACTAAATGAAAATGTGTTGTGCTCTTTATTTTGCTCTATAATATAAAATGAGAAGGCCAATCACGACTACAAATCACGGGGAGGA
>NZ_JBFRYH010000074.1:0-8422 GCF_040984445.1 Streptococcus handemini | reverse complement strand
TTGCGTCAAAATATGACAGGGGCTAAACAACATAATCATTGGAAATTGTTGGCTATGAGACGAACTATTGAAACTCGATTTTCAGAACTTTGTGCTCTTTTTGATGTCGAACAGACATTAACTAGAAGCTTAACAGGATTGCAGTTGAGAATTGAACAAATTATACTTGCTTATAATTTGAGATACTTTGAGATTAACTAGCACCACGAGTATATATTTTTTTTATTTTATTTTTTCCTTTATATAACTTATAGAATAGACTTACAAAACCTCCACATTTAACCAGTTAATATTTTTGAACCTTGTAAATACTAAATTTTTGTAACGTTATCTCCTCGCATTGGGTGGAAAAATGGTGGAAGCCAAATTAAAACAAGAGTTAAAAACTTTTGTCAGGTACTTCCATAACCTCCACACTCAATGCTTAATCAAATTTGAAAAGTTTTGTATCCAACTTTCGAGACTTTCACTAGTCAAGGAAGTCCTCTTCAATGAGTTTCAATCCAATAATGGCATTGAACTGACGAGTCCGTTTCCGTTCAAAACCTGCCGTATCCAGAGCAGTGTAAAAATCAGATGTTCCTCGCACATACTCCCCTTGTTTGGTAGCGTACGCTCGATATGCCGCATATAACTCCCCTGACCTCTGCTTGTATCCAGGTTCTATTTCGCAACATTCTTCAATAAAGTGTCCCAACCAATCGTTGGCTTCACGGTAGGCTTCTACAGATTCTTGGACAACCTTTGGTGGAGAGAATTTGAACTGTGAGGCAATAGCTTTCTCTGCACCTTCGATAATCCAAGTCATGATAGCTGGTGCTGCTTCGTCGTAGAGGTAGTCCGCAAAGTTCTTCACATCTGATTTCCCTGTAATCTTTGCATTAAAAGGAATGACAATCAGACGACGCCAAATCCCATCATCGTTCGCACCTACTTTAGGTAGATGATTAGTGTAAAGAACCAGCGTATGTGATGGCACGAAATGGAAAGGTGCTTTATATTTCTTCTCTGCTAGAATTTCATCCGTCGAACAGAGCTGTTTGACCATTGAAGTGTTGAGTCTCATTCCTTCACTCATCTCAGAAGCAATAATGAGACGCTTGCCTTTGAGTTCTGCCATCTCAGGACTGACATTTCGTCGAACACTCATGGTCAGAGCATCAGCCGATAATTTTCCAGAATAGTTCCCAAGTACTCGAGCAATGGTATTCCAAAAGGTAGATTTCCCATTTGCCCCACTACCATAAGCGATAATTAAATGTTCTTGATATACCTTCCCAATAGCAGCCATACCCACCACCATCTGAACGTAGTCGATTAGTTCTTGATCACCACAGAAGAAGGTCACTAGAGTCTCTAGCCACAAACCTTTTCCCTTATCACTTGGTGACGCTGTCACCATCTTAGTGATATAGTCAGCCGAGTCATGATCTTTTACACCAGCTAAGCCTTGGGATAAGTTAATGGTGGCTTTAGGAGTATTGAGCAACATTTCATTGTTATCAAACTCAGACACACTCATCCGAACCATATGCTTGGCTGTTTTGACAATTGCTGACAAGTTGCGATAGTCTCGATACTTCATGACAAATTTATGGAAGTCAAATGCCTTTTTATATTCCTTAAAGGCTGACGATTGACTCAGACCGTCAATGGCTTTAAGTCCCCTGAAAATTAGCTCCTCTGAAATACCTGTTTGGATGAGCCGTTTTTTCTTATCCTCTAGATTAGTATTTGCTACTGCTAGTTGCTCATCTAAGAAAACATGAACCTGTCGCATAGCCAACTGCTCGTCTTCCACCCAGTGTTTCCCATTGAAAGCAAGGTAGTCAGTCTCACGAGTAAAAGCAATTCGGTCTCCATATTCACGAGCTAAGAGTCCCGCTTCACCAATATCGGTATAGTCATCAGGTCGCATAGCTTCTCGGTTATAAGCATCAGGCGATACATACCCTTGGGATTGCTTAATAGTCTTGTTATAAAATCGCACGGCACTGCCCCAAATGGTATCAAGTTCTGCTTTCTCAAGTGGTGGCACACACTTCTGAGATTGTTCATCAAAGCCATCTCGTGCTTCTTGCGTCACACCTAAGCGCTTCAGAATCTTTGCGGCAAAGACAGACATGGTTGAGTTTCGACTGCCTTCATTGATTGGCCCAGTAGGTGATGTGTAGAAAGCTGCATCAAAGTCTTCTTCCGCATCTGATATAGTCGTTTCATCAAGCAAATCTTCATCGATGGTCAACCAAGAGTCATGCCATAAGACTTGTGCGTTTGGATTTCCAAATAAGAATCGTGCCGCATCTTTTGCTTTATCATCAAAGAACTTGTATTGATTACAGAGTTCCTCCTTCATGGCTACATAGATGTCCTTATCTACCACTTGATTGATTTGGAAGTAGATATGGAATTTAGGTCTAGCAGCTTTACTACCTTTAGCCGTCATATGGTTTCGACTCGTGACTAAGGCAAAGCTATAATCCACGAAGAGTTCTTTTAATCGCTCGACCGTCATCCATTCGTCAGGATTTTCGCTATGGTCATTATCAATATCCATGACCAAAACATCCGATTTGATGAGATAAAATTGGCATTGGAACGTATGTTGTTGTGAAACTCTCCAGCAACATGATCGAATCGAGCTACTTAAAGTAAAGATTGTTCATCAGTAGCAGTTATTTTATGCAGGTACTGAGTAGTAGCCTGTATACTAGTCTGTCCATGATGAAATAGCGATAATTGCACAGGCAATCTCCTTATAAATAAACTTAGAAGTTAGAAAACTCCTTCTACCTATTAGGTACAAAAAGGAAACTTTCAGTCCGAATAAATCCAAAAATTTTTAGACAACAAAAAAGCCGTCCACTACATTATATAGCGAACAGCTGACAAACCATTTAATCCATCATCTTATAGGAGATAGTCTTCTAATTTACTACCAGATTCAATAAAATACGGGGTTAATACTCCACTTTTAATATCCTTACTATAGATACAAACAACTTTTACTCCTACTGGAAATGATTTTTGATTTTTTAAATCAAGTAAAGATTGAGGAATAATTTTCTGGCTAATATCCTTCAAAGTTAAAGCTAATATCTGCTTTTTAGTTCTTAGAGCATAATCAAACTCTAAATAAAGGTAGCGACCACTTCCTGTTAAATGAACATAGCTACCGAGAATTTCCGTAATAGAAGCTAATACCTGTAATTTTTGAAAACTCGTGCCATCTTTTTTTATCATCATATCATCAATTATAAGATGTTGATTTAAAGAATCTACAAAGAAACTGTGACTACCCTTCTTATATGTTATACCGCATAAATGCATAAAGTTAGTTGAGGAAAAGCGGACTTCAATTCTATCTTCAGATGTACAGTATACAACGGACTTATTGATGAAATGTTCTTCAAAAAATCGTGCTGCTCTCTGAATATTGCCAAGATACCGTTTTAATTTGAGTTTTTCATTAAAACTTGGTCGTCCATATTCATTTACTCTTTTAACCATCGTCCCTCCATTAAAATAGACGACCCACATATCGTGAGTCGTCTATTTAGTCGGTTTTTCTGGTGTCTGCCACCGCTTGGCACTTTGTCCAAGATTAAATATCGGATTTCGTTCTGGTGTCCGCCACCGCTTGACCCCTATGTCCAAGATTAATATCAGATTGACTATGAGCCGACTACTCATCTACATCCTAATTATAAACTACTTTATCTAATTTATCAAGTAAAACTATCACTTCTCACGCCAAACGCATGAACTATTCTTTTTCGAACTTCTGCTTGCCTAAAAGTTTTGTCAAATACCGTTCCCATACTAAGGTGGAACTTCTTGTGTCTCAAGCTCATCTTCCCTAAGCACCATATCCAAAACTCTCAATGCCCACGAACACAAGTAACCAACTCTCTTGTGTGCTTAAAGTAACCGTCCCATAACGAAGTATCTCGCTTCTGAGTCATCCCTCTAGTATACTATAGAACCGGAGGCTCTACTGATGACACAACCGATTGTTCCTTTGAAAGTTCCCCAATCTCGTCGTTTTGATAAGAAAAACAAAAACGAGATGGTGCTGAAAATGCGTATTGGAAAACTTGAACAAAGCTTGTCCCAATCTCTTCATCAAGAAACACTGAAAACTATTTTAGATAAGGTATTGCTCTATGACCATTCAACTCAGTGATTTAGGGCAAGTCTATTTGGTTTATGGGAAAACAGATATGAGACAAGGTATTGACTCGCTCGCTTATCCGGTTAAACGTCAGTTTGATTTAGATCCTTTTTCTGGACAAGTCTTTTTATTCTGTGGTGGCCACAAAGACCGCTTCAAAGCACTTTATTGGGACGGTCAAGGTTTCTAGTTGCTCTATAAGCGTTTTGAGAATGTGAAACTGACTTGGCCAAGTAATGAAAATGAGGTCAAAACCCTAACATCAGAACAAGTTGATTGGTTGCAGTTGATGCGGATTGATCATGTCAAATATGCCTATAAGTGTCAGGCTTGTAGCGAGAAGAATCTCAGTGATAAGACTGTCAAGGCTCCTTTAGCGCACAGTTTCGATTCAGCTTCTATCATTGCCCATACGATTCATCAGAAGTTCAACCTCAAGGTACCGAACTACTGCCAAGAAGAGGATTGCAATAATCTTGGCTTGCCAATCATAAGAAAGGAAAGCGTAAACTGGCATATCAAGTTCAATCATTTTGAGCCACTTTATCATCTCCTCCGTGAAAAATTATTGGACCTTCTTATCTGGCAAGTATGAGGAACAAGGGATTACCCTTTATCATCATGATAAGCGACGGAGTGGTTTGTTTGTGAAGGAATTTCTTGGGAATTATGCAGGCTACGTCCTTTATGATATGTTACGGCAGTAACTTGGAACTTTAGTTCCCTAGTTCTGCCTATGCGATAGCAGTCCAAGCTTTAAGAACGAAGTGAGGATAAGCTTGGTTAACTGCGAACCGCTATCGGCCTACAGACAGTTAATACAAGCTCAGCTGGTTGGCTGTTGGACTCATGTGAGACAGTCTTCTTTGAGGCGACTCCTAAGAAAGTAGACAAGGCTTCCTTAGGCGCTAAGGGGTTAAGGTATTGCGACCGTCTGTTTGCCTTGGAGAAGGATTGGGTTGACCTCTCTACTGAAGAGCGTCTGCATAAACGCTAGACAGAGCTAGCTTCCTTGATGGATGAGTTCTTTGACTGGTGTCGTGAGCAGGCTGTCTTGCCAGGGTCAAAACTAGGTACTGCCTTGGAGTATAGCCTCAACTACGAGACCACCTTCCGAACGATCCTCGCTAAAAAGGAGATGCTAGAGGCTTATTTACCATGGGCGGAAAGTATTCAAAACAACTGTAGATAGGAAAAAGTCCCAGAGTCAAAGCGACTTTGGAACTTTTCAATATACTCCGGTATGGAGCGGTTACAACGAAATCGAAGTTGCAGACAAGTACAAATTTTCTATCAAAAAATAGGAAAGGAGAAGACATTTGCCTTCTCCTCCCTGAAAATCATTAGATTGCTACGAAGCACATTCACTTGCTCCACATCGTCTATCAGGATGTCGCCAATAACGTCTGCTACAAAGAGCACTACAAAATGCAGACCTACGATCTAACTTCCCTTGGACTGTCGTAATTTTTCGACCACATTTTTTACAAATAAAGGTTCTACTATCGAACCACGAACTAGCTTCTTGCTCTTTCATCTTTTGCTATTCTTTTCCTTTCTTTTTTACTAATTATGCCTAAAGCTACTTACACGAGTGCTGTTGCAATACAAATAAATTCATGATATGTACTTGCATCGCCGGTATCTGGTAAACGATTCTCCTTAGCTTTCATAGAGTTAGTATTAGAAATTACTGAAATAGCTGCCAGAGTGACTTCCTATTATAATCTTAGTTCTCATCGTCTAATTTTTTCTTGCCTAGTCCGAGCAAGGCAGCCATTCCAAGGGCAGCAGCGCCGTATGCAAATGCAGCCTTTCCAGACATATCACCTGTCTGTGGCAATTCTGCCTTTGCAGGTACTGCTGGTTGGGCAGTTTTGTTTGGGGCAGCTGGTGGTGTTGGCTCAGCTAGCTTGCTTGGTTCTACCGGCTTACCTGAGTCTACTGGTTTGCCTGGTGTCGGTGGCACCGGAGTGGTTGGTGGTGTCACTGGTTTTTCAGGTGTAGTCGGAGGTGTTACCGGTGGAACTGGTTTCACCGGAGGAGTTACTGGCTTCTCAGGTGTAACTGGAGGCATTACTGGTGGTACAGTAGTTGGTTCTTCCACTAACTCATAAACGTAGGTTACGATTAGAGTTGTATTGGCAACAACCTTACCAGCTACTTCCTTAGATGACGCTAAGTGACCCTGTTCATCAACTGCTCCTATAGGGTAGGTACCAACTGGTACACGTTTGTAAGTCTTGCCATCGTACCCCTTGATGAACAGCGGACGGTAGGCATCTGTGTTTGTATTGTAGTCCGTTCCTTCTGGTTGATTGTAGTGAACATTGGTATTGTCTGTGATTACGCGACCTTCTTTGTCTTTGTACTCAACAATGACAGAACCTTTTTCTACAACTGGTGAAGTCTTTTTCTTATACACATAGGTAACTTTCTTCTTACCATTGATGTAACTACCTTTTGGTTCATCACCTTCTACACGTACTAACTCATAACCGTCAATCTCTTTTGGTGTTGTCGTATATGGATCATTTGGTTTGCCCTTGCTGTGTTCTTGGAGAGCTACTGGAGTGCCTGATTCATCTACATAGTTCACTTCAAGCTCGCCTTCTTCTTGAGGAGTTTCCTTCAACTTGTAGATGTACGTCACCGTTGTAATACCTCTGACAATTTTACCATTTTCCACATCACCGTCTTTAACTTTGACAAGTTCGTAGACTTTACCATCTTTACCCGGGATTTCCTTAGGAATTTCTTTGCCCTCTTTGTTTGTATGGTACTCTGTTCCAACTGGTGATTCTGGTGTATCAACGGTTGGATCTTTAATGACATTTCCTTCTTCGTCCACATAGTGAACAGTGACAGAACCGGCTGGTACATACGGAATTGGGGTATCTTCCTTCGGATTCTCTGGTGTTGGTGGGATATAGTTGCCATTTGGATCTTTTGGCAATGGTTTGCTTGGATCTTTTGGATCAACTGGGACAAAGCCATCAATATCTGGTAAACGTGGGTCATCTTTTGGATTCTCTGGTGTTTCATCATAAGGAACCGGTGGCACGTTTTCACCAGTATAAGGATTTACCGGAGGAGTCAACGGATCGTTTGGATCAGTTGGTTTAGATGGATCGACTGGGATGTATGGAATGTACTTACCTGGTTTATCCGTTGGCGTTTCACGTTTCTTGTACTCGTATTGGATGACCTGTTTGCCTTCAACTACCTTGCCTGTCGGCTCTGCTGAGCTGGCTTTCACTTTTGGACTTCCATCTGCGTTTCTTACAAGGATGTACTCTACTCCGTTTTCATCAAATAATGTTTCAGGAGCTTCGTCTGCGTACCTTGTTCCGACTGGCGTGTCTTTCTCTTTGACTACTTTGTCGGTTTTGTCATTGTAGTCTTTGTATAGACGTGTTTCACTGCCTTCTACGAAGTATTGAGCTGCGACTTCGCCACCTTTTTTAGCGCGGTATTGGTACTTGATAGTTTGAGGTGTTTTAGTAACTCTGCCTGTTGTCTCTGCTGATCCTTCTTTTAGACTTGGCTTGTCATCTACTTTGACCAATTCGTACTCGATTCCGTTTTCATCAAATAATGTTTCAGGAGCTTCGTCTGCGTACCTTGTTCCGACTGGTGTATCTTTTTCTTTGACTACTTTGTCGGTTTTGTCATTGTAGTCTTTGTATAGACGTGTTTCACTACCTTCTACGAAGTATTGAGCTGCGACTTCGCCACCTTTTTTAGCGCGGTATTGGTATTTGATGGTTTGTGGAGTGTCACTGACTGTGCCTGTTGTCGCTGCTGATCCTTCTTTTAGGGTCGGTTTCTCTCCTACTTTGACCAATTCGTACTCGATTCCATCTTCGTCAAATAGGCTGTCTGGGGCTTTGTCTTCATATGGTGTGCCGACTGGCGTATCTTTCCCTTTGACAACTGTATCTTTTTGGTCAGACGCTTCTGGATAGAGACGTGTTTCGCTACCCTCTACATAGTACTGAGCTGTGACTTCGCCACCCTTCACTTCTTCATAGACATAAGTAACGGTTTGGTGTTTATCTGTAACTTTTCCACCTGCTGGTGAACTATCCTCTTTACGGCCGTCTTCGTCAACAGAGCCTATTGGATATATTCCTTTTGGTACCAACTTATAAACCTTACCGTCTTTTGTTTTCAGAGTTGGTGGACGCAACTCGTCTGTCTTCGTCTGATAGTCAGTGCCTGAATCTTTGTCTTTTACGACTTCTT
>NZ_JBFRYH010000073.1:0-8442 GCF_040984445.1 Streptococcus handemini | reverse complement strand
TAATAAGCAAACAATTTCTAACTTTTCTTCTACTGATTTTGGACTTCTTTTGGACATGTGAAAACTCCCCTTATAGTGTCTAGTGAATTTTGGTTTTTTCACTGTCTACTATATGGGGAGTATATCAATGAACAGAGGATAATATTTTTTAATATGAGGTAGAGCAGTTTCAAACATAGTGTAGCCTCCTTCCGCCAGGTTAATTCAGAAACACGAACCCTCTTTACCTATAGTCTACTCCTAAGTAAACAAAAAAGCCACTAGATGTGGGTTCTAAAGTGTGACAGCGGATACAAAAAAACGAGAACAATCTTGGCTGCCAAGTCTCAATTGTCCTCACTCTGTTTTCTATTTTCCCATTGCCAAAGGCTTACAGCTGATGAACCAAGTAGTCAAACAACTGTCGGTTGCTATCACAGTTTTTGCATAAAAATTCCGGATGCCATTGGACTGCTAAAATCGGCAATCTCCCGCGTCCCTCTACAGCTTCAATAGTCCCATCACGCGGATTACGAGCCGTCACCTTCAGTGCAGATGCTAACTCCTTGATACTTTGATGATGAAAAGAATTGATTGGGCTACCTTCGGCAAAAAGTTGGCTCACACGGCTATTTGGTCTTACCTGCAAGCCATGCGATGTTCCTTCTAATTGTGGCTGCCAATGGTGTTTGACTTCTTGCGTCAAACTACCACCTAGCGCAACATTTAAGAGCTGCATCCCACGGCAGACAGCAAAAATCGGTTTTCCTTGTTTGAGCGCTTCTTTAATTAAAGCCAGTTCGAATTGGTCTCGCTCAAGTGAATAATCATCACTGTTGATCAACTGCTCTTCGTCATAAAATTGCGGACTGACATGCTGCCCACCAGAAAGGATTAATTTATCAATCATCTGAACATAATCTTTAGCCATTTCAGGTGTCCCAATCGGAATAACAATCGGCAATCCTCCCGCGGCTTTAACCCCTTCAGCCAAATCCTTAGCCACCGCAACATAGGTCAAACCAGACATCGGTGGCAGTTCCTTTTCATTTCCTGTAATTCCAACAATTACTTTTTTCATTACCGCACCTCTTTCTTTAGCTTTGTCTTCTATGGTATCACGTGCTCCCAACACTGTCTAATATAGATGCTTTATCGCTTCTTTAAAAATTTTTATCATCTACAAACAGAACTTTTATCGTTTGCTATTTTTAAAACCTATATCGTTTTTATTATTTCATTGAATCACCAGAGTCCCCCGTATAGTTTCTAGCTATGTCTATTCCTAATCATTTTCAATTATACAAATGCTCATTTTTCTGTTAGGATAATGTCAAGAATAAGATTGGAGGCGCTTTTATGGCAACAAGTATCGTTGGTTTCCCACGTTTGGGAGAATTTCGTGAATTAAAATTTACAACGGAAAAATATTTCAGGGGAGAAATCGGAGAAGCTGAATTAGTAGAAACAGCTAAGGATCTCCGCAGTAAACATTGGAATTTGGTGAAGAAAGCAGGTATTTCTGAAATTCCAAGTAATGACTTCTCCCATTACGACAACGTTTTAGACACCGCATTTCTCCTCAATGTCGTGCCAAAAGCCGTACAAGACTTGGACTTAACGGACTTAGAACGTTACTTTGCTCTTGCGCGTGGCTATCAGGGAGAAAAAGGAGATGTCCGAGCGCTACCGATGAAAAAATGGTTTAATACCAACTACCACTATATCGTACCGAAATTTGAAAAAGATACGGAAGTGACACTTTCTTCCCATAAAATTTTTGATGAATTTCAAGAAGCAAAGGCGCAGGGCTTGGTGACGCGTCCTGTTTTAATCGGTCCCTTCACCTTCTTGCAGTTAGCAGACTATGAAGAAGGACTTACACCTGCTGATTTTGTCGAGAAAATTGTCGCAACCTATCAAGAAGTCTTTGAACGATTAGCAGAACTTGGGGCTGAAAAGATTCAGCTTGATGAGCCAAGCTTGGTCAAGGACCTCTCTCATGAAGAAAAAAATCTTTTCCTAACGATTTACAAGCAACTCTTAGCGGATAAGAAGGGCTTGACTATTCTTCTACAAACCTACTTTGGGGATGTGCGAGATGTGTATACTGACTTGATTTCCCTACCAATTGACGGATTAGGACTTGACTTTGTTGAGGGGAAAAAGACGCTTGAACTCGTCTCAACAGTTTTCCCTTCTGATAAGGTACTCTACGCAGGAATTGTCAATGGAAAAAATATCTGGCGCAATGACTACGAAAAGAGCCTTGCGATTTTAGAAAAAATTCCTGTTGACAATATCGTGCTAAATACCTCTTGTTCGCTCCTTCACGTGCCATTTACCACAGCCAATGAAGCATTTGAAGCAGAGGTCTTAGAGCATTTTGCCTTTGCAGTGGAAAAACTAGCGGAACTCCGTGACTTGGACGCCATTATGACAAGGGACGAAAAAGAGATTTTAGAAAAGAACAAGACCTTGTTTGCCGCAGAACGTGTTGGCAAAAATACAGATTTGGCACGTCGCATCGCAGGTTTGACAGACGCGGATTATACCCGCTTACCAGCCTTTAGCGAACGTGAGAAGCTACAGGCTAAACGCCTCAACTTGCCAGAATTGCCAACGACAACAATTGGTTCTTTCCCACAAACAGCTGAAGTACGCGATACACGCCTTGCTTTCAGAAAGGGGAACATTTCAGCCCAAGCCTACGATGCATTTGTCGCAAAACAGATTGATGATTGGATTAACTGGCAGGAAGAAGTTGGCTTTGATGTCCTTGTCCACGGCGAATTTGAACGCAATGACATGGTGGAATACTTCGGACAAAACTTGTCTGGCTACCTCTTTAGTAAGAACGGCTGGGTTCAATCCTACGGTATGCGTGGCGTGAAGCCACCAATCATCTGGGGTGATGTTACGCGCTTGCAGCTGATTACGGTCAAATGGTCTAGCTATGCTCAAAGTAGGACTACGAAGCCTGTCAAGGGCATGCTGACAGGACCTGTGACCATTCTCAACTGGTCCTTCCCGCGTGAGGATATTTCGATTAAGGAGTCAACCTTACAGATTGCCCTTGCGATTAAGGAAGAGGTGCTTGATTTAGAAGCAGCAGGTATCAAGATTATCCAGATTGATGAGGCTGCACTCCGTGAGAAATTGCCGCTGCGCAGAAGCGACTGGTACGAAGACTACCTCGATTGGGCGATTCCAGCCTTCCGCTTGGTGCATTCAACGGTCGCGCCTGACACACAAATCCACACCCACATGTGCTACAGTGAATTTACCGATATTATTCCAGCCATTGACAATATGGATGCAGATGTCATTTCGTTTGAAGCGAGTCGATCAAATCTCGTGATTTTGGATGAATTAAAAGCGCAGAATTTCCAAACACAGGTTGGTCCTGGAGTCTATGATATCCATTCACCACGTGTGCCAGCTGAGGGTGAGATTGACCAGACCATTCAAGCTATTTTGGCAAAAGTTCCTAGTCGCAAAGTTTGGATCAATCCCGACTGTGGATTAAAAACGCGTGGTATCAAAGAAACGCGTGAAAGCCTCGTTCGACTCGTAGAAGCGGCGAAAGCAGCTCGTCAAAAAATTCAGCAGTAACAGGAGGAGAGAATCTCGTTTTCTCCTCTCTTATCAGAAAGGAAAAAACAATGGTTCACACTCCTAGTCTTTCATTTGAAGTATTTCCGCCAAATCCAGCAGCGGGAAATGAAAAAATCTTTGCAGCTCTAAGGGATATGCAGGATTTATGTCCTCATTTTATCAGCGTGACCGCGAGCAATAACAAGTTCAATCTTGAAGAAACAACTGTTTGCTTAGCAAATCATATTCAAAATGACTTGGGTATCCCGTCTATTGCGCATTTACCGGCTATCTATCTGACCAAGGAGCAAGTTGCCAATATTTTGACCTCCCTTGATGAGATTGGAGTGCATAAAATCCTGGCTCTCCGTGGGGATATCTTGCCTGATGTGGCTCCTCAAAAGGATTTTCAGTATGCGACTGATTTAATTTCTTTTATCAAGGCGGAATCACCCCATTTTGATATTATCGGTGCTTGTTATCCAGAAAGCCATCCAGATTCTCCTAGTCAGATTGCGGATATTAAGCATTTAAAGAAAAAGGTGGATGCAGGATGCTCGACTCTTGTGACTCAATTATTTTTTGACAATGAGGTCTTTTATGATTTTCAAGAGAAGTGCCATTTAGCGGACATTGAAGTCCCGATTTTGGCAGGCATTATGCCCATCATCAACCGCAATCAGGCTCTGCGCTTGCTGAACACTTGTGAAAATATCCGCTTACCACGGAAATTCCGAGCAATTTTGAACAAGTACGAACACGACCCCGAATCCTTAAAAGCAGCAGGTCTAGCCTATGCCATTGACCAGATTGTCGATTTAGTCACACAGGATGTCGCAGGAGTCCATCTCTATACAATGAATAACCCACAAGTTGCGAACTATATCCACCATGCTACTTATTCTCTCTTCAAGCATTCCGCTGTATAGTCGAACGTTCCTACTTCCCACTCCCCTTTCTATTTTCTTGATAGAGAAGGTGTTTTGCGTTACAATAGAGTTATGATTACAAAAGAATTCGATACCATTGCAGCCATTTCCACTCCTTTAGGAGAAGGGGCTATTGGAATTGTCCGTTTGTCTGGGAGTGAGGCAATTGAGATTGCAAATAGCATTTTTAAAGAAAAAAATCTACAGAAAGTAGCCAGCCACACCATTCACTATGGTCATATTCTAAATCCGATGGAGAATATCGTGGTTGATGAGGTGATGGTCTCGGTCATGAAAAACCCGAAGACCTTTACACGTGAAGACATTGTAGAAATCAATACTCACGGTGGGATTGCTGTCACCAATGAAATCCTTCAACTTGTTATTCGTCAAGGAGCGCGATTAGCAGAACCTGGTGAATTTACAAAACGTGCCTTTTTAAATGGCCGCGTTGATCTCACTCAGGCAGAAGCTGTTATGGATATTATCCGAGCCAAGACGGATAAGGCCATGCACCAAGCTGTTCAACAATTAGACGGTTCCCTTTCTGCTCTCATTAACAACACTCGTCAGGAAATTCTCAATACACTTGCCCAGGTTGAAGTTAACATTGACTATCCTGAGTATGATGATGTGGAAGAAGCTACAACCGAGCTAGTCCGTGAGAAAACCATGGAATTTCAACAGCTTTTGGAACGCCTGCTTAAAACAGCACGCCGAGGCAAGATTCTTCGCGAAGGAATCGCAACAGCCATTATTGGTCGTCCCAATGTGGGGAAATCAAGTCTCTTGAACAATCTGCTACGAGAGGATAAGGCTATTGTCACGGACATTGAGGGGACAACACGTGACATCATCGAAGAGTATGTCAACATCAACGGTGTCCCCCTCAAACTGATTGATACTGCAGGGATTCGTGAAACTGACGATATAGTAGAAAAAATCGGCGTCGAACGCTCCAAAAAAGCTCTCGAGGAAGCAGATTTAGTCCTTCTAGTCCTCAATGCTAGTGAGCTCTTAACAGAACAAGATCGCCAGTTACTAGCAATCAGTCAAGATAACAATCGGATTATTCTCTTAAACAAGACAGACCTACCGATTCAAATCGAGCAAGACCAGCTACCGGTTGATACGATTTCGATTTCTGTCTTGACCAATCAAAATATTGATCAAATTGAAGAACGCATCAATCAACTCTTCTTTGAAAATGCAGGACTCGTTGAACAAGATGCGACTTACCTCTCCAACGCTCGACATATTTCTCTCATTGAGCAAGCGGTTCAAGCCTTGCAAGCCGTCAATGAGGGACTAGAAATGGGCATGCCAGTTGACCTGCTTCAAGTCGATTTAACGCGCTGCTGGCAAATTCTTGGTGAAATTACTGGAGATGCTGCGCCAGATGAGCTGATTACACAACTATTCAGCCAATTCTGCCTCGGAAAATAGGAGGATCGCATGTCTGTAAGATTGATTGCCCACGCCTTGATTCAACACAGGCAGGCTTATCTTGTTCTCAAACGCTCCTCTATCAAGCGAGGACAAGCAAATGTCTACCCTCGAAATCAGGCTTTGCAGCCTTCTACGAAAATATAAAACAAATAAATTGGAGAGAACATATGAAGTTTACCGTTAAAGAAATAACAGATAAAGAAGAGAAGGAAAAGATTTCTAAGGAAGTTCTTTATGATCTTCCAGAATGGTTTGGTATGCCAGAAAGCACAGAAGAATATATCACTGATTCACAAGACAAACCTTTCTTGGCTTCTTTTTATCAAGATGAGATTGTAGGATTTATTGTTTTAAATACTACAAGTCCAGACTGTGCGGACGTATTTGTAATGGGAATAAAAAAGAAGTTTCACCGACAAGGTGCAGCAACACAATTAAATGAAGAGTATGAAAAACTAGCTAAGGAATTAGGATACATATATTCCCAAGTGAAAACAGTTCAATCTGGCCACTATGAAGAATATAATATTACAAATAGTTTTTATACTTCGGTAGGTTATAAGGAGTTAGAAGTATTTCCAACCTTATGGGATGAATGGAACCCTTGCCAAATTTACATTAAATATTTAGGAGATTAAACATATAATAATAAGCCTCCATACGTGACTTGAATATAGTTTCTATAAGTATTGATTTGACTATACGATTTTACAGGTGAAAGTGTTGAAGTAGGAGAATTGCCCCAGGACGCCGCTCGACGTGAAAGCCTTGAAGAAGCCAATCAACTTATTACCATTTCTGCTATTCTACACGAAGACAGCCAATTAGACAGAGAAAAACAGACTGTCTTCACACGTTTGGTCTACGCTGCTTCTATCAACGAGGAGCGTCCCATTCTCCTTGACCCAGAAGAACATACTGACTTTCGTTGGATTGAGTCGTTAGAGGAAGAGCAAATCGTTCCTTATCTATACGAACTTTTCCCAACTGCTCCTCGGAATATTACTAGATGACATCATTATAAATGCCCCTTGGAAAATTTCCAAGGGGCATTTATGTTCTTTAAAATCCTTCGACGTTTGTATAAACTTTTTGAACGTCTTCGTCATCTTCTAAAACATCATACAATTTTTCGAAGCTTGCAAGGTCATCACCTTCTAGAACAACTTCTGACTGAGGTATCATTTCTAGCTCAGTCACTTGGAATTCACTTGTCCCTGCTTCACGCAAGGCTACAAGGGCTTTGTGCAAGTCAGTTGGTGCAGTATAAACTGTAATCGTTCCTTCTTCTGCTTCCACATCTTCTACATCCACATCTGCTTCCAGCAATTGCTCAAAGATGCTATCTGCATCGTCACCTGCAAAGACAATCACTCCCTTGTTGTCAAACAAGTAAGAAACCGAACCGCTGGCTCCCATGTTTCCACCATTTTTACCAAAAGCAGCACGGACATTTGCTGCTGTACGATTAACATTAGACGTGAGGGTGTCAACGATGAGCATTGACCCATTTGGACCAAATCCTTCATAGCGACCTTCTACGAACGTTTCGTCTGTGTTTCCTTTTGCCTTGTCAATGGCTTTATCAATGATATGTTTGGGTACTTGTGCTTGCTTAGCACGGTCAATAACGAATTTCAAGGCTGTATTGGTTTCTGGATCTGGATCGCCTTTTTTCGCTGCGGCATAGATCTCGACACCGAATTTAGCATAAACTTTTGAGTTTGCTCCGTCCTTAGCTGTTTTTTTGGCTACAATATTGGCCCATTTACGTCCCATGAGGAACCTCCTACATTTTTTTCAATCGGTTTATTATACCACAAGATTGCCTATTTGAGAAGATTTTTGCTATTTTTTAAGTATACAGTCGACTTATATAGTCTAACGATATATAATAAAACTATACAGTTAGACGATACAAATAAAAAGGAAGAACAATGAAACGCAATAAACACCTACCGCTGACCGAAACGACCTACTATATCCTATTTGCACTGCTTGAGCCGAACCACGGATACGCCATTATGCAGGAAGTGGAAACCATGAGCGAGGGCGATGTTCGTATCGCAGCAGGCACTATGTATGGGGCGATTGAAAACCTCCTCAAACTGGAGTGGATTATTGCTGTACCAAGCACGGACAGTCGTAGGAAAATGTACCATATCACCCCGACAGGCAAGGCTATTTGGGCACTCGAAACCGAGCGCATGCGAAAGTTGAGTACTCTTGCTAGCCGTTTTAATTTTTAAGGAGTTCCCCTATGAAAAAGCATAAAATACTCGTGGTGCTAGTTAATCTCAAAGTATCTCAAATTATAAGCAAGTATAATTTGTTCAATTCTCAACTGCAATCCTGTTAAGCTTCTAGTTAATGTCTGTTCGACATCAAAAAGAGCACAAAGTTCTGAAAATCGAGTTTCAATAGTTCGTCTCATAGCCAACAATTTCCAATGATTATGTTGTTTAGCCCCTGTCATATTTTGACGCAA
>NZ_JBFRYH010000072.1:0-8484 GCF_040984445.1 Streptococcus handemini | reverse complement strand
CGAGACTTTGGGAAAGGCATTAGGTGACATCAACCACCGACCACGAAAATGTTTAGCTTACAGAACCGCTGTTGAAGCTCTCTTGAATGAGTTCGAATAAAGGTTGCACTTTTTCTTGCAATTTGTCGTGAAAAATTGTTTCCTATGCTTCTAGGTTCGACTTCTTGCATGAAAAATCGGACACTGCGCTTCTAGGCTAGACTTTTTGCATGAAAAATCGGACACTACGCTTCTAGGCTAGACTTTTTGCATAAAAAATCGTTCAATTTGATTCTAGGCTAGCTGTCTTTCATTAAAAATGGATTCCCTTATACTCGTCGAAAATCAAACTCTGATGTCGTTATACTCCGTTAATTTCAAAAATAACTTTTTTTGATCTTTTCAAGCTCACTTCGTTCGCTCTAAACTGCGGAATCTAAGAACCTGTATTTATAAGCTCTGAATCGTGTTGCTGAGCTGTGAATACAGGTTCTTATTTTGCTATTCGATACCTCGTGTTATTTTTTGATTTTGGATGAGTATTAAGTCGCCTTGCTGAATGTCAGTTTTACCTGCGATTTCGTTGCCTAAGCAGATTTTGATTTTTATATAGAATTAATAGTAGTAGATAGTATGATAAGAGAGGCTGAACATGATTCAACCTCTCTTAATTTTATTTCTCAATTGCTGCCAGCATCTTGTCCAAATGCTGGATTGATTTTTCACGGCCAAGTAGATAAATCGTATCTGGTAATTCTGGCCCGTGCATTTCGCCTGAAACAGCGATACGGATTGGCATAAAGAGATTTTTCCCTTTAATGCCTGTTTCTTTTTGAACAGCCTTGATTTGCGGGAAGATATTCTCCGATTTGAAATCTTCCTCTGTCATTGCTTCTAATTTTTCCTTGAAAGCCGCAAGGACTGTCGATACCGTTTCGCCTGCCATGACTTCTTTTTCCGCTTCTGTCAAAGCTGGAAATTCTTCGAAAAACAGATCTGTCAATGGCACGATTTCATCGACTGCTTTCATTTGTGGTTTGTATAATTCCACTAGTTTTTCAGCCTTGTCTGTCAAACGACCTGCCTCTGCTAAGAATGGTTTGGCCATTTCGAAAATCGTTGCAAAATCGGCATTCTTGATGTAGTCGTTGCTCATCCAGTCCAATTTCTTCTGATCAAAGGCTGCTGGAGATTTGCTGAGACGGTTTTCATCAAAGAGCTGAATCAATTCCTCACGAGAGAAGATTTCATGTTCCCCACCAGGATTCCAACCAAGAAGGGCAATAAAGTTAAAGACAGCTTCTGGTAGATAGCCTTTTTTACGGTAATCTTCGATAAATTGAAGCGTATTGGTATCACGTTTGGACAATTTCTTACCAGTTTCAGAGTTGATAATCAAGGTCATGTGACCGAATTCTGGCGCTTCCCAACCAAGAGCCTCATAGACCATGAGCTGTTTAGGAGTATTTGCAATATGGTCATCTCCACGAATAACGTGAGAAATCCCCATCAAGTAATCATCAATAACCACAGCAAAGTTATAGGTTGGGTACCCATCTTTTTTCTGAATAACCCAGTCGCCACCGATATTGCCACCTTCAAACTCAATCTCACCCTTGACCATGTCATTCCATTTGTAAATACCAGCTTCATTTACAGCCAAACGAACCGTTGGAATAATCCCTGCTGCCTCACGTTCTGCAACATAGGCGACTTTTTCTTCATCTGACATACCGAGGTATTCATTGATGTAGCGCGGTGTTTCACCAGCTGCCTCTTGGCGCTCACGCTCAGCCGCTAATTCTTCCTCGGTAACATAAGACTTGTAGGCCAAGCCTTTTTCCAATAGCTCATCAACATATTGTTGGTAAATCTCAAGGCGCTCTGACTGACGGTATTGTTCATGAGTTTCAGGACTTTCATCCCAATCAATTCCCAACCACCGTAGATTTTCTAATTGCGAACGCTCACCGTCTTCGACATGGCGCTTGCGGTCTGTGTCCTCAATCCGAATCAAAAAGGTTCCGCCATGATGACGTGCATACAAGTAGTTAAAGAGCGCGGTCCGTGCATTTCCGATGTGTAATAGTCCCGTTGGACTTGGTGCGTAACGCACACGAATAGGTTTTGTCATTTCATACTCTCCTTGTCAAGATTCAATAGTCCTATTATAGCACATATCCCTTACTTTGAGCCAAAAAATCAGCCGCAAGGGCAGATTTATTCTGCATGAATAATGGAAAGCGTAGAAAATGCCAAATCGGCCTTCACCACGAGTTTTTTATCAAAAACAGTCGGCTGTGACGATTGCTGAATACTACTAAAAGCCTTATCTGCCCTAACTTGCACTAACCAATTAGCTGGCACATAGAGCCGAACGGTTGAAAATGCCGCATCCACTTCAAATACCGCCTCTTCGCCAGCCATGTTCGCATGATCGAAATAAATAGTCGCATTCCCAAAAGCGACATCGATACTATCGTGTACAAAATCTGTTTCATGAATGTAAAGAGTAGAGCTCCCAAAGGCGACATCATTCTCGTCTTCTACCAAAGCACTTTTTTTTGAACCACGCCCCATCATCGTCAAAAACGGAATGTTCTTTCGCTTTGGTTTCAACAGCACACTACAACCCAGACAGGCCAAAATAGCACCAACAATGATTGTCTTAGTATCCACCATTAAAAAATGATACTGCTGATTGAGCAAGATAAAAAGCCAGGTTCCAAAAAAGAAACTATCATATAATCTTCGCTTAGCTAGACCACTTACCAATCCTGCTGCTAAGACGACAAGCCAGACCATTTTCCAAATGGACCCATCAAAGCGTGGTAAATAATTTTGAAATAAAACCAAGCCTGATAATACCAACAAACCAATTCCCAATACATACTTTTTCATAGGACTACCTCAACTCCTGTAATCTTTCTTTTAATAACTGATAATAATGTCGTGAGACATGAACCACCTTGTGTGTATCCGCAAACCGAATCCGACTGGTCCCTGAAAAGGATTTATCGAGCGAATATACCGATTGTACATTTGCAATACTGGACTTTGAAATCCGGCAAAATGTAATCGGTAGGATTTCTTCTAGTTCATACAGCTTTAATTTTACCTCGTAGGCATCCGTCTTTGAATGGGCAAAAATCTTTGCACCATCTGTCTCGAAGAACAAAATCTCCTCTAGCTTGACAAAATATTCACTCGACTCCTTATAAAAAACCAAGGACGGCTGATTCATCTTTGATAGGAGGGTTTGTATTTGGTTCACCTGCTCGGTCAAATTCGCAGTCCGAATGACCACTTCAACATCATCAAAGCCATCATCTAGTTCAATCCGTATCTTCATAACTCCCTCCTTGTTTTTATACACATTATTATAACAGGATTAGTCCCAAACACAATACCATTTCAGTAACTGGTCAATTTTCACTACTAAGTGGTACCAAACTGTAAGGAAAATGAAAAAGAAGAAGAACGTACACGCAATTTAGCATGACATTTCTTCCCTTCTTTTCTGTTTAATCATCTGATAACATTCTTGTAGCCTGATAATACGGCTGCAAAGTTTCAAAGGCTTCTTCTAACTGAGCTAAAACGGACTCCATGCTATCTGCCTTGGCCAAGTCAATATCCAGCTTCACTAAAACTTTGCGAATCTGGTCTTGCGCTAGTTGCTCAAGAAGAGAGAGGCGATTTTCTTCTGTCCCTTCTACCCGCCGACTTTCTCCATTTGCCTGTACCATATAATAAAGAGAGTCTGCTACTGCGACTTGTAAGACTTGGTTTTGCTTGGCTAGACTTTGTTCGTCTTTTTTACGCTCCACAAAACTCACCTCTACCGAGACACCATAAGCTCTTTGGTCCCCATACAACCGTAGAGCAAACATCGGCTCACTGACAGCACCTTCTGCTTGAAAATAGGTCCAAAAATGGGGCCGCACAATCTGAGCTTGATTCATCCATTGGCTCGTACGGTGCATATCTAAATGTGGCTGAGACCGATGAAAAGCTTTGGCTAGCTGCTGAAATTCCTTGCGCGCAGCCTGCGCTACTTTTTTCATCTCACGCATGCTCTCTTCCAATTCGCCCGCCTTTTCAGGCGCTATATATTTGTCCCCTTGATAGGGAAGAAAAGTTGCTATAGCGGGAAATAAGGTCATAGAAACTCCTTTTTACTGCATGTTATCTTCATTACAAAAATGCATCGAGTAATGTAGTCTTGCCACCGCCGTCTCAACCACCTGTGATGATATGGCTTCCGATAACTTGGGCAAAGGTTTCGATATTTAAACTTTGAACGTAGATTTCACCGTAACCCGAGAAAGTATTGACCACGCCTTCGCCTGTACCAATAGATTGCAAGAAGCCATTTTCAAGGTGAATATCGTAGTTCAAGTCCCTGCTCCAAGCAACGACATGAGCATTGTCTATCGTGATACTGCCACCATTTAGTTCTAGTTTTTTGATGGAGCCAAAGGCATTAGCAAGCAAGGTCCCTTCTCCTTCTGTCGTCATGACAAAGAAGCCACCTTGACCACCAAACAAGGCACGACCCACACTTTGGCGCTCCATTTTATACTGGGCAGAACCATCTAGGGCTAAAAAAGCACCGTCATTCAGACGATATTGCTTGGCACCCAATTCAAGTGCAATGACTTGACCTGGCATAGAGGGTGCAAGGGCTAACTTACCATCATCAGCACTTGAAATGGCTTCTGTGATAAACAGTGACTCGCCAGATGTCATAGAGCGACCAATGGCTCCCATTAACTTACCCAGACCAGACCCACCACGCGCATTGAGTTTTGTATTCAAGCTCACACTCGGTGTATGATAGACCATGCTTCCTCGCTGAATATAGGCTGTTTCGCCTCTTTCTAGGGCAATTTCAACAAGCGGAAATTGCATATTGCTGTCAATGGTATACTTCATTCGATTATCAGCCATGATATAGTCTCCTTTTGTATTGTTTTTTTAATACAACTATACACTTTTCCTAAAAGCCTGTCAAGCCTGATAGCAGCTAACTTTTCCATTTTCATTTGCTACTAGAATGACGGTTACAAATAGAAATGAACCGACTATACAACTTCTGTCATACGACCGGTATCGACATCATAAACCGCTCCTGAAATCACAATATCATCTGGAATCAGGGGCGACTTGCGAAGCAAGTCCATATCCTCACGGACACTATCTTCGACATCTGTAAAGGGGAGGAAATCCTGCTGCGACACATCCACGCCAAATTTTTCCTGCAACTCTGCCTGAAACTCCCCATTGGTAAAGGTCTGCGCACCGCAATCTGTATGATGTAGCACCACAATTTCTCGAGTCCCCAGTTGCTGCTGAGAAATGACCAGCGAGCGAATCATGTCCTCTGTCACCCTACCACCGGCATTGCGTAGGATGTGGGCATCCCCCAGCGCTAGCCCCAAGGCCTGCGCCACATGGAGCCGCGAATCCATACAGGTCACAATTGCTACTCTAGTTTTAGGCTTTAAGGGCAAGTGGTGCGTCCCATGCAAATCTACATAGGCCTGATTGGCCTTCAGAAACTGTTGAAAATAAGACATGAAAACTCCTTTCCTGAAAATCAGCCGATTCTCTTTTCATACTAGACTATCATTTTAGACTGCATTTGTCAGCTTATGGGCTTGGTAGGGCAGATTCTTACTGTTACTTCCGAACATCTGCATAAGGATACTAAAAAGAACCTTTCGGTCCACGGTATCTACTAATTAGGATTCGTTCCTGAACAAATTTTAGGGCTAGCTTTTTAAGGAGAATGTCGCTACACAGAAATCCATTTTTCTTTGGCCTTTCTGAGACAATAAAATCCGTCATAGCTTCAGGTGTTTGAGTATTCAAATAGACTATGATTCCCAAAACATACAGTATTTGCTAGAGCATCTAACTCTAGACCTTACGTTGAAACAGACTCCAAACTACATCAACTTGACGAAGGTCTTGGATGATTGGTAAAATGAATATGCCTGTTTCTTTGCGCAAGTCATTGGCAAACTGCTCCAAGACGAGTGCATTTTTTGCAACCAAAATCACATTCCAACCCAGTTGAGCATATTTTTCCGCTAGAGCTTTTCCGATACCACTTGAAGCACCTGTGATAAGAATTGTTTTTGACATACCGAAACCTCCAAAAATGAATAGAAAGGAATAAGTTTGAAAAAAGAAGAACAGACAGAAACCCGAAAAGATATCCAGCAGGCCTTTATTCGCTTGTGGTCAACCACTCCTGCAAACAAAATTCGTGTAAAGAGCATTTGCGAAGCTACTCCTATTGCTCGTTCAACCTTTTATACCTACTATGACAGTGTTGAAGAGTTAAAAGCTGATATTGAAGAACGGACGATCCAAGATCTCGCTGAAACCAATCACAAACTATTTAATCGCCAGATTCAACAAGTATCTGATATTGCTTTCGTTGAAAGCACTCTGAATTATGTTGCCGAACATCATCAGGTATTTCACGCTTTTTTAGTCTCACAGATAAATGGTTCCTTTATTGAACGTTGGAAATCTGCTACAAAAGAGCAATTTACTCAACTCTTTCGAGATAATGGAATAAAAAAGGATGATTTTCTATTAGAAATCGTTGCCGCAAGTGTCGTTGCTGCCATCAGCTACCAATTGAAAAAGCCGGAAATATCACTTAATAGCAAGGATATTAGCCAGCTGATTTTCAAGATATTAAGCTAATTTTGCTTTTTCACCTGTCTTTTTATACAACCATTTAAAGATAAAGCCTGGGATAACAAAGCCCATAAATACAGCAAAACCATGCACCAAATGCGCCCAAGGCTCTGGGAAAGTCGCAACCATTTTCATTGGTGAAAACCATGGAGACATATTGATCATGAGGAGCCCCATAAAGAGCAGTTGAGGCCAGATATTTTCTCCATATTCCTTACTTTTCTTATAAGCATAATACAGGAGTCCTAGTGAGAAGAAAACTTCTAAATGCCAGCCATACTCACCAAGCAATTCCCACCAGCCCCAGCCGAGTTTGATAGAAGAGCCAGGATAAAGAGCCATATCACCATTATGCAGTGGTAAATCTAAGAGCCAGTGAGAGAAGGCCACTAAGCCAGTTGTCATCCCTATTTTCCGGTCTTTTTTGTAAACAGCATAGGCCAGCAGACCTGCCAAGACCGACCAAATAACTCCCATTAACAATGAATGATCCCAGTCAATGTAGGTCAAATCAAAGTAGAGATAGGGTTTTGTGTTCAAATTGGCATCTACCTTATCAATCCCTGCCATGATAAAGAGACCATTCATAATATCAATCGCGCCCGTTGCCAAAAAGATGGGTAAAACAGGCATTTCAGGTTCTTTTGCTTTTACTGCTGTCGCTACAGCATAATGTCCAAAATACATATCTATCCTCCGATTTTTTCTTTTGTCATGCTGTTAGTTTACTCGAAAAAACAGAGGAAGTACACGACACATTTTGAAAAAGTGTCTATGGTTTTCACAAAACATTCCATTTGTGTTTTCAAAAAGAGCAGTTGCCTGCTCTTTTTATCATTTATCCTTGCAAATCATGTAATTTTTCTTGTTTTTTAACCATTCTTTGGCAATAAGTCACTCAAGACATGGGCAAAGGTTTCGATATTCAGACTTTGCACATAAATATCACCTGTTCCTGTAAAGGTATTCACCACACCTTCACCTGTACCTACGGATTGCCAAAAGCCTTTTTCTAGATGAACATGATAGTTCAAATCGCTGCTCCACGCTACGACATGGGCATTGTCAATAGTCATTTCTTGATCGTGAAGCTCTATTTTTTTAATGGAACCAAAGGCATTCACCAAGAGCGTTCCTTCGCCTTCAGTAGTCATGACGAAAAATCCACCTTGTCCACCAAATAGGGCACGACCCACCGACTGGTGTTTCATGGTGTAAAAAGCTGAGCCATCTAAAGCTAAAAAGGCACCATCATTCAGGCAATATTGCTTTTCACCAAGGTAGAGGGGGATGACCTGACCTGGAAGATTGGGAGCAAGAGCCAAACGGCCGTCATCTGCGTTTGAGATGGCTTGCGTGATAAAGGTGCTTTCACCCGATACCATAGAGCGACCAACGGCCTTGACAAGTTTCCCAATTCCTGAACCCTTGGCATTGAGTTTAGTGCTTAATTGGACACTAGGGGTATGGTAAACCATACTCCCACGCTGGATATAGGCGGATTCCCCTCGTTCCAGTTCAATTTCCACCAAGGGAAACTGCATATTGCTATCTAGTTGAAATTTCATGCGATTATCTGCCATGTCTGACTCCTTTATGGTTTATTCGCTCTACGCGATTGAATGCTAACTCTCCGTATTTTCAGGAAACTAGCTTAGAGTGAACGGCTCCCTGTCAAGTAGACAGTCAAATAATAAAAGATACTAAGCAACCTGATTCCTGAATTCCCAAGGAGTCAGGTTGTTTAATTTTGTTTGATAACGTTGTGTATTGTAAAACTGGATA
>NZ_JBFRYH010000071.1:0-8821 GCF_040984445.1 Streptococcus handemini | reverse complement strand
TCAAAATGATGGCGGGAAGGCCTTTTTATTTTGCCCTAAACCACTCTTCTAGACTATTTTTTTCAAAAATAACACAGAAAACAAAAAGACAAACCAGGCTCTCGACTAGTTTGTCTTCAGTCTAAAAAAGAAAGGGAATTCCCTTTCTTTTTTTGTTTATTTTTCTTGTTTGCTTCGATACACAAAGCCAGTTACAATCGCGATAGTAACCCCAAGAATCGCTAGCCAAGCTGCCCTAGTCTCGCCCGTACGTGGAAGGATTGTCTTCGTTTCTGGTGTTGTTGGAGAGGACGGAACTGGCGGCTGAGCTGGTGTACCTGGTACTGGTTTTGTACTTGAAGGAACAGTCGGCGCGCTTGGTAGGGTATTCGTACTTGGTGTAGTTGGCGGTGTACTTGGTGGGGTATTTGTACTTGGTGTAGTTGGCGGTGTACTTGGTGGGGTATTTGTGCTTGGTGTAGTTGGCGGTACAGGTTCATTTTCAAACTCACCTAAGTCAACTTCTTTCCCATCACCTAACACAGTCACTACACGTGTCTCAGAACTAATACGGTATCCAGTAATCGTTACTTTTTCTGAAAGAACATAGGTCCCTGGCGCAATTTGCTCAAAGCGGGCAATACCATCTGCACCAGTAGTAGCTTCTATATCTTTCTGACCATCTTGATGCAAGACAAATACGACGCCTGGCAATACTTTCGTATGATCTTTTGCGTCAACCTTTTTAATGATAACCGTGCTATTTGGCGATTTCGGCTCATCATAGATATTCGTAAAGGTTGGCACTTCATGTAAACCATCGTACTTCACATCTGCAACAAGATTATCTCCTGTTTTGCTGATCGTAACGACAACATGTTTTTCAGTAGAATCATAAGTCACATTGGCCTGACCATCATTTTCTTCAGCAATCGTGTAAGTATATACTCCCTCTTTGTCAAATGTCATTTCTGGGAAGTTCACACGTCCTGCCTTATCATTTGTGGCAACTAGTTTGTCTTCAATACCGTCACCTCTCAGCACAAAGTTAAATTGACCTGATTCTAACTCCTTTCCAGCTAGCTTCTTATCAGCTTGTAGCACTACTGGTACTACTGGTGCTGGCGGCGCTGTATAGGTATTGGTAAAGGTTGGGATCTCATTTTTACCATCGTATGCAACTTCTACAACTAGTTGATTTTCGGCATTTTTCGTTACCGTAACTGTCACTTGTTTTTCAATCCCATCGTAGCTCACATTGGCCTGACCATCATTACTCTCGGTAATTGTGTAGGTGTAGGTGCCTTCTTTGTCAAAAGTAAGCGCTGGGAACTTGATCAAGCCATCTTTGCTATTCGAAACAATTGCTAGAACATCGGCACCTTGGTGCAATTCAAACGCAAATTGCTGATCACCTAGTTCTTTACCATTGAGAACTTTTTTAGCTTGTAGTTCTACAGTAGCTGGCGTCACCTTAGGCTCTTCGTAACTATTTGTGAATGTCGGAATCTTAGTAGAACCATCGTAAGTTACCTCAGCAACAACAAGCTGTCCGTTCGCATCTTTGGTAACTTTAACAAGAACCTTCTTCTCGCTTTTATCGTAGGTTACATTGGTTTGTTTATCGTTCTTCTCAGAAATCGTGTACTCATACTCGCCTTCTGCTGTGAAGGTTTGTTCTGCGAAGGTAGCTCGACCTGTCGCTACGTTCTTAGCTGTTGCGACAATTTGACCATCTTTTTTCAATTCGAAGGTAAATTGATCTGCTTCCAACTCCGCACCCTTAAGTACTTTATCTACTGAAAGGGAAACAGTAGCTGGCGTCACCTTAGGCTCTTCGTAACTATTTGTGAATGTCGGAATCTTAGTAGAACCATCGTAAGTTACCTCAGTAACAACAAGTTGTCCGTTCGCATCTTTGGTAACTTTAACAAGAACCTTCTTCTCGCTTTTATCGTAGGTTACATTGGTTTGTTTATCGTTCTTCTCAGAAATCGTGTACTCATACTCGCCTTCTGCTGTGAAGGTTTGTTCTGCGAAGGTAGCTCGACCTGTCGCTACGTTCTTAGCTGTTGCGACAACTTGACCATCTTTTTTCAATTCGAAGGTAAATTGATCTGCTTTCAACTCCGCACCCTTAAGTACTTTATCTACTGAAAGGGAAACAGTAGCTGGTTTTATTGCAACTGGTGTGTTTTTGAATGTACCCAATGGAACATCTTTTCCATTTTCTTTAATCGAAACCTCTCGTTTCTCATCACTCTTTATGTAGCCTGGAATCGTTTCTTTTTCTGAAAGGATATACTCGCCATATGGAATATTTTCAAAGGTTGCAACACCGTCTTCCCTTGTCTTAGCGGAATATACCTCTGCTTGTGCTTCCTTATCTTCTGATTGTTGTTTTGAAGTTAGAATAAATTCAACGCCTGCAAGTACCTTATTCTCATCAGTGGCATCAACTTTCTTGACGGTAACACTACCTTTAATTTGATGATTCACAATCGGATCTAGGTAACGTTCCTGACCATCTCTCTCGATCGTTACCTCTCTTGGTTCATTGTCAAGGACATAGCCCTCAACTGTTGAGATTTCAACGATTTGATAGGTGCCAATTGGCACATTTTCAAACGCCACACGACCCACACTATCTGAGTAAGCAGTATCAACGACCTCGCCATCTTGCCGTAATTCAAAGGCAACACCTGCTAAAGCATACACTATAGGGGAATCAACACTTGTAGTATCGTCTTTCTTACCAATTTCAGCAGTACTTGGCTCACTTTCAGTAGCCCTTCCTACTATTCTACTCTCTCTATCAACGACTCCACCCGAGTTCCTCGGCAACTGCAGTACCGTAGAAGCCGCGACACGGCAGCCTGATTGATGAACATCCGCACCACTTACGACATCAGAGATAGTCGAATTAGCTCGGTCAAGGGTTCCGCCTGAATTCTCTGGGAGTTGAATAACAGCACTACTGTTTTGACCTGGCGGACAAGGAACGTCTGAAATTTTTTGGAAGAAGATGCTTCCTGCTTCTAATTTCTCGTTTTTAACTTTATAGATAGCAACCTTTGCAGCCTCTTTTGTTAAATCAATCTTTTGAGTTTGTTCTCCTTCCCTCGGTGGTTTGTAACCTTCAGGTGCCATCACTTCTTCGACAGTATACTCACCTAAAGGAAGATTTGAAACACTTGCTTTTCCTTCCTCATCTGTCGTCACAGTAGCAACTAGCTCATTTTTAGCGTTGTAAACTTCAAATTCTGCACCTGCTAATTTTTTATTCTCATCTTTGCTATCAACTTTTTCGATTCGGATTTCTTTGTGGGGGACACATATTTTTGGTTTTGTTAATTCACCACTCTCAATTGCTTTTGCCCACTCCTGAGTCTGCTCTTTTGTCATATAAGCGACGATTCCCGAAGGTTTCGTCTTACCAGAGGTTTGATCGGTATAAGTAGTTACTAATTGAACCCAAATTCCTAAATCTGGACTATAATTCCCTTCTGAAACAACAACATACTGGGTATGAGTATTGCTTTTTGTAGTATATTCGAGATTTTTGCCTTTTTCTTCCCTTGTGAACGAAGCTGTCACATCTGTCCAAGTGTCGCTATATGAACGGAAGCTTCCGTCCAGCACTTCATCTTCTGGAACAGCATAGATTGTTAGGTGGGTGTCAGCACTACGCATAACTCTCGAGTCTTGATCATACGTGAACTTCAATTCACTACCAGTACCTGATACCTTGGCATTCATCACGGTTTTAAAGGTAGTATTGATAGGATTCACTTCTGTCAGTTTGTTAACAACCTCTGCAGGATTTTCTGAATTAACATTGTTAAAACGTATTACATCTTGCACCGACCAGTTATCCAAGTAATAGCTATAAGAAGACACATGCCCTGCGTAGGTTCCGCTAAAGGTATAGTTCTGATTTCCTTGGAGTTTGTCTTGGTTCAATGTTTCGATGTACTCTATATGGATTTGAATCTCCCTATGTTTCTCTATATAATCGGTAAAGATATACGTAATAGTATTCTGTTCTGAATCATATTGGGCTTTTGCAACTAGCTCACCGCTACCATCTTTCGCGTAAATATCCTTTGCCCTAACCAAATCTTGCTGGAGCAAATCTTCAAAACGAGTCTCTTTGGGTAACTGTACTGTGAAGAAATCTCCACTTTTCAAAGAACCGTCATTCTTCAAAAACCCGTCAAAGAAGGTATGAATAGTTTGATAATCATTGATTTCCCACTTTTTATCACTAGGGTCAGAATAAGCCTCTTTCCCCTTTTCTCCATCCCACTTTTTATGTTCAATCGTAACATCTGTAAAGTCTCCGTCCACATTTCTTCCGACCTTACATTGTTCCTCATAAACATAGGTTATCTTATTTTCTGATGTCTAGGTGTTTTCATCTGCTGAAACTGTCAGCGGTGCAACCAGACTGCTGGAAGCAAGCGCAATGACTGCCACAGCGTGATTTATTTTTTGTAGAAATTGTTTTAATTTCATTTTCTATCTCCTTTCTTACAGCATCTCATTTAGCCACTTAGCCAAATTTTCCTTGTTTTCTACGGTTATGACTACTTTTTCAATCATGTGATTACGAACAAAATACATAGTAGGAATCGTATCCACCTGTAAAGCATCCAAGGCCTTCGACTCTGTATCAAATACAACTGGGAAGGTATAACTATTTTCTGATAGATACTTCATTGCCTTATCCTTTGTCTCTCGGCTACCATCGGTCATATTAATCCCGACAAAGTGGATCTTATCCTTATATTGTTGGTACAATTCTTCCACGATTGGGAGTTGTTGCTGACAGTCCGGACACCAGCTTGCCCAGGCAATTAGCACTGTTGGCCGATCACTCACTAAGTCTGTAGACACCTTGGTCATGCCATCTGCTGTCTGAACCGTAAAATTAGGCAACTCTTGACCTTTCAGGGCTAACGCTGTATTGGCAGACTCTACCTTATTTGCCTGTTCCTGACTTGGTTCTGTGCTGGTCGCAGGTGTAGCGTCCTGTGCGACACAACCGTAACTTATTAGCACAGCCCCACCAACAAGGACAAGCTGTTCCCATTTTTTCATCTCTCTTCTTTTCCTTCTACTTTTCTGCTTGTTATATTCCCTTTAGTATAGACTTATTCCATGTTTTTAGCAAAAAAATGAAACTCAAAATAGGCAATACTCACTTGAAAATATCCAACAAACTCTACCTATATAAATAAAACAAGGAGCAATTCCATTCGAGTGTTCTTTTTTATCTTAGTAATCTAAATCATCTGCGTAGCCTGCGCCATTTCCAACAAAATACCCTGTCTTAGCATTTATCGAGAAGAGATAGGTTCCGTCTGGACGGAAAAGGTTATAGTAGCCGTTTCCGTTGATGATATTGACTGGCTCTAAAATGTACTGGTAGCCACTAATATACCCTCGCTCCTGTGACACGGTGATAATCTGCTCTAAGACACCTGGATTGAAGGCCCAGGCTGGATTATTCACATCGTCAATTTTCGCTTGGTCATACGGTACACGACTTAGGTTGCGTTGCAATGTAACTCCTGCTGGCACGGCGATTCCATACAATGGATTGATTCCGACAACAACCTGACCAGCATTTCCACTGATTGGTGCAGCTGGCGCAACTTCTGTCACTGCAGTTTCCGGCGCAGGAGCTGGATTTACTGGTGCACTCGGAGCTACTACTGAAGAGGCTGGTGTTTCCTGTTGAGACCGGCCAAAGTTAATTGCAGCGGTAACGGTCGCATCTACTCCTGCGATCCCTGTCGTTGTAGACGCAAAATTTGCATCTGCTTTGGCTGTTGCAGTTGTATCCAACTCTCCATCAACAATAATCGGCTTGTCAAACTGTTGGTTCGTTGCCTGAACAGCTTGAATCGCTTTTTCCAAATGGTCATACTTTTCCTTAGCCTTTTTGTAATCTGCCGACTTAGAATCCATCTTATCCAACAAGGCTTTCAGGTTCGGTAATTTATCAAATTGATTATTTTTCAATTTACTCTGACTGGTGTCTGTGAAAAAGCTGGCATAAAGGGTATTAAATGCCTTAGTATTTGCATCTTGACTACTTGTAGAGGTCGTTGAACTACTGCTTGCCTCGGTCTCAGCTGTCTTATTTTGCTCAGAATGATTGAGCCACACAAACGCTGTCGCTAACACCGCAACAAATAAGGCAGCTAAACTAGACAAAATCAACGCCTTCTTTTTCGTTGAAACACCAACTTGACTATCTTCTTCAAAATCATTAAACTCAGCAGATTCAGGCGCAGGGAAGGGTTCTACCACTACACTAGCCACTGCTTCATCTGCTAGCGGCACTTCCTCATAGCCACTAGGAAATTCTACCGTCACCCCTTCATCGGTAGCCTCCTCTGCTAAATTACCCATCGCTGCAACTTCTTCTGTGACCACTGGGATATTGATCTTCGTCTCATATTTTTCCGACTCAATCGCATCACGATGCTGCTTGATATAGCGGTCTAGCACACCGTCCTCGTCTGTGACACCGACTTGTAACTCTTCGTGTTTGCGCACCGCTTCCTCTACGGTCATGTGCTTGGCATCTTCAAAGTCCAAAACTTTCTCATCGTTTTCTGGAAGATTATCCTGATGTTCTGTCTCTTTTACCATATCCTATCCTACTCTTTCACTACACGTTTTACCCGTTGCCCGAAAAATTGATACAAATCAACTTTTAGTGTTCCATTATATAATTTCCGCTTTTTGTCTGCCTGACGGCCATAGCGACTCTCAAATTGTTCATCGCTGGTCAAGATAAATTTTGACCACGTCTTCAGTGGTTCAAAAATCTGCCCCATCTCACCATACAGTGTTATAATCGCTTCATCGTCTAACAAGCGCTCCCCATAAGGTGGATTGGAAACAATCACCCCGTTGACTTTGTCTGTCCGTAAATCTTGCAAACGCATTTGCTTGAAGATAATGTCCTGTGCTACCCCTGCTTCCATCGCATTTTGCTTCGCAATCTCAATCATGCGACCGTCGATGTCAAAGCCCGAAATATCTAGTTTCAAATCGGAACGAATAGCCGCACGTGCCTGCTCTCTTGCCTGCTCTACTAATGCGGTATCAACCCAATTCCATTCTTCAAAGGCAAAGGAACGCTTTAGGCCAGGTGCCATATTTCGTGCCAGCATTGCCGCTTCGATGCAGAACGTTCCTGAGCCACAAGTTGGATCTATGAACGGCTTATCTGGATACCAGTTGGACAACTGCAAAATCGCAGCTGCCATGTTTTCCTTAATTGGCGCACCACCTTTTTCTGCCCGGTAGCCACGCTTGAACAAACTGGAACCCGTCGTATCAATCAAAACAGTCGCAACATCTTTTAAAATAGACACTTCAATTTTAAATTCCGCTCCTACTTCCTGCAATGGCACACCTTCTGGACGCGAAAAATGCTTTTGCAATTTTTTCACCACTGCTTTTTTGGAAATCGCCTGAACACTTGGCTCATTGTGCAAGGTTGATTTGACGCACTTGGCTTTTGAAATTGGAAATTTGCATCCCAACGGCAAATAGGCTTCCCAATCTAGGGCGAATACTCCCTGAAACAACTCTTCAAATGTCTTTGCTTTAAAACTTCCCACAACAATCTTGATGCGGTCTGCAGAACGCAACCACAGGTTGGTTTGAATCATTGCGGTAATATCACCATCAAAACGGACACGTCCATTTTCTACCTGACATTCATAACCCAACTCACGAATTTCTCGTCCAACCACCGCTTCCAAACCTGCTGCAGCAGTCGCAATAAATGTAAATCTTTCTTTCATGATTCTCCTACAATAAAAGCTAGCAAAGCTAGCTTACCTATATATGCAATTTTCTATAAGCCATGTTCTGTTCCAGTGGTACTAGGCACTACCACCTTCGATAATCATCTGTCTACTGCCTATTGCAGTCAGAAAAGTTCGTTCGAATTCCGACTTTCCCATGCCCCGACCAAAATTTGGGTTGCTAGCTTGAGGGGTTTACCGCGTTCCACTTCTTCTGTTTCCATAAGAACTCCGTCACTGTGGCACTTTCAGACCTACTCGAGCATATCTTCCGACTTAGCTGTTTTGGTCGCCGTAACGCATTGCTACGTCCCTAGGCTTATGGATTCGCCTAGCACAAACACTACTGGCATCACAGCCAGTGCTAGCATGGACTTTCCTCATAGCAGAAATCTACTATGCGATTATCCAAAAATTGCAAAAAGCTGATATCTTCCTAATCTTCCTGAGCGATGTGCTTGCCAAACACTTCTTTTTCAAGACGATTCAATCGACGCAAGATATCAAAGTTGGTTGCTGAAGCTGAACGTTCTGTCCGTAGCGTTTCACCATCATCTGCTGCAGAAACAGAAGCACGAGATGCATTGGCCATCTGTGCCTTCAGACGCGCAATCTCCCCTTTTAATTCCTTAATAATTGCTTCATAGGCATCATAATCCTTCATGATATCATCAAGAAAATCATTGACCTCATCTTGATCATACCCTCGAAAACCAATCTTAAAATCTTGTTCATATATATCTTTTGTTGTAAATTTCACACTCGCCATACTACTCTCCTCTTCTCTAAAACGTCATTACCTCTATTATATGAAAAAATATAGGGAAAAATCAAGTCATATCACTCAATTTCTTTAAAATTTTCTGCTACCTCATTTAACCGAAAGTTCTAAAATGAAGTTAGCCAGTCAAGGGTATTAAAAAACATCTCAGAGAGATATAATTGTAATCACCACAACAACAATTAGAAAGACTCTGAGATGCAACACTATTATACACCAAAAAGAA
>NZ_JBFRYH010000070.1:0-8964 GCF_040984445.1 Streptococcus handemini | reverse complement strand
GACCAAGAGTAGTCAAGAGGGTGAAGAAACACGCTACTTTATCTTGAGTAGTCAGGTTAGTGCGAAGGAATTATGCGACTATGTACGAGGTCATTGGCAGATAGAGAGTATGCATTGGTTATTAGATATTGTTTTTCGAGAAGATGCGAATAAAACTTTGAACAAGCAGTTAGCGTTTAATTTGAATGTGATGGACAAATTCTGCCTAGCTGTCCTAAAACGGTTGGATTTTGGAAAGAAAATGAGCATGCGTCGTAAGAAATATGTCCTTAGTCTATCCTTTGACCAGTATTTAAAACGATTACTTTAAATCAAAAAAGTGTTTGAGGTAGAAAAAAGCCGAAGACCGTTTCATGCGTTTGTCGTGGATACCTCCCTTTTCTTTTGTAAAAGAGTCTGATTTTTTGTATAATGAATGAAATATGGTATTCTCGATGTGTCATTCGAGAGAGATTGGAAGAGTATGAGGTAATTAGATGAAGATGAAACAGATTAGTGATTCAACCTTGAAAATCACGATTAGAATGGAAGATTTGGAAGAGCGCGGGATGGAATTGGCCGATTTTCTGGTCCCTCAAGAAAAAACAGAAGAATTCTTTTATACAGTGTTAGATGAATTGGATTTGCCGGTCACTTTTCGTGAGAGTGGCATGTTGAGTTTCCGTGTGACGCCTAAGCCAGATAAGGTAGATATTTTTGTCACTAAATCAGATATTGATCAGCAATTGAATTTTGATGATTTTGCGGATATGGCAGACTTAGATGAGCTTTCGCAGATGACGCCAGATGAATTTTTGAAGACACTTGAGAAAACGATTCGCGAAAAGAGTGCAGGTGATGGTCAAGCAGTTCAACATTTGGAACAGGTAGAAGAAGCGGAATTCGATGAAGAAGAGGATGCAGAGATTCGCAATTATATTTATTATATCCTTGATTTTGCGAGTCTTCAGGAGGCTGTTCAGTTTGTGTCTCTTGTTGATTTCACGGTTGAGGAATCGGAATTATACAAGATGAACGGACGTTACTACATGACAGTTTTGATTAATATTGAAAATCGTTCAACACGCTATCCAGACTTCATCTTGTCACGGATGTTAGAGCATGCAGATGATACGTCGATTTCACGTGCCACCCTTCAAGAGCATGGGATTCTACTACTTCCAGTTGCTGCTATTGATGAGCTTGGGAAGGTGAACTTAGCATGATTCCATTTGCTTTGAAGTATATCATTGTCGTTATTTCGACCATGATTATTTCGATTATTGCGACACCGTTGGTTCGTTTCTTGGCATTTCGGATTGGAGCGGTGGACACCCCCAATGCTCGTCGCATCAATAAGGTGCCGATGCCATCTGCAGGAGGCTTAGCAATTTATGTGGCCTTTTTATTGGGAACAACCTGTTTTTTGGCTCCTATTGTGACCTATGTACAGCCTCGAGGGACGTATTTGGAGTATATCCTTCCAGTTGTTATTGCTGGTGGGATTATTATTGTGACAGGGCTACTTGATGATATGAAAGAATTACGCCCCCTGTCCAAGTTGATTGGGAACCTTCTTGCGGCAATGGTTATTTGGTTCTTTACAGACTTTCATTTTGATAATTTCAAAATTCCCTTTGGTGGGCCAATGTTGCATTTTCCGACCTGGCTGGCTTTTGCGTTGACGATTCTCTGGATTGTAGCGATTACTAATGCAGTCAATCTGATTGACGGCTTGGATGGACTAGTGTCTGGAGTGTCGATTATTTCTCTGACGACCATGGGGATTGTCTCCTATTTTTTCCTACATGATAGCAATATTTACTTGACCTTGACTGTTTTTGTGTTGGTTGCTGCAATCGCTGGCTTTCTTCCCTATAATTACAATCCAGCTATTATTTACTTAGGGGATACAGGAGCCTTATTTATCGGATTTATGATTGGAGTTCTGTCTTTGCAGGGGTTGAAGAATTCAACAGCAGTTGCTGTAGTGACCCCCATGATTATTCTAGGTGTTCCGATTACAGATACCTTGGTGGCTATTATTCGTAGGACCTTGTCTGGTCAAAAAATCTACGAAGCGGACCGCATGCATTTGCATCACCGCCTCTTATCACTTGGCTTAACGCACCGAGGGACTGTCTTAGTCATTTATGCTATTTCCTTTATTTTTTCTCTAACCTCGCTATTATTAAATGTATCGAGCAGAGTGGGAGGAGTCTTACTCATGTTAGCTCTTTTCTTTGGAGTGGAAATTCTAAGTGAGCTGATTGGGATATTTGGTGAGAATCGTACACCTATTTTGAACATCTTACGTTTTATTGGTAATAGTGATGTTCGGCAGGAATATTTAGCTAAAAAACGAGCGAAAAAGGACGAAAGGCAAAAAGCAGACAAATAAGAATGTTTCTAAACAAAGAAGGAGCTAAATAGGCTCTTTTTTGGTATAATAAATCAGATCAAAACTAAATGGAGGTATCTATGTCAGTATTAGAAATCAAAGATTTGCATGTGGCAATCGAGGGAAAAGAAATTTTAAAAGGGGTTAACTTGACCTTGAAAACAGGGGAAGTTGCGGCCGTTATGGGACCAAATGGGACAGGGAAGTCCACCCTTTCAGCAGCTATCATGGGAAATCCCAACTATGAAGTTACTCAAGGTGAAGTCTTGTTCGATGGTGTGAATGTCTTGGAACTAGAAGTCGATGAGCGGGCTCGTATGGGACTCTTTCTTGCCATGCAATACCCAAGTGAAATTCCAGGTATTACCAATGCAGAATTTCTACGTGCAGCCATGAATGCTGGAAAAGAAGACGATGAGAAAATTTCTGTCCGTGATTTCATTACCAAACTCGATGAGAAAATGGAATTGCTCAACATGAAAGAAGAAATGGCAGAGCGCTACCTCAATGAAGGATTCTCTGGTGGTGAGAAAAAGCGCAATGAAATTCTGCAACTCTTGATGTTGGAACCGACCTTTGCCCTTCTCGATGAGATTGACTCTGGTCTTGACATCGATGCCCTTAAAGTTGTTTCAAAAGGGGTCAATGCCATGCGTGGAGAAGGCTTTGGTGCCATGATTATTACCCACTACCAACGTCTATTGAACTACATTACACCAGATGTGGTCCACATTATGATGGAAGGGCGTGTTGTTTTATCAGGTGGCCCAGAACTGGCGATTCGTCTTGAAAAAGAAGGTTATGCAAAAATTGCAGAAGAACTAGGCTTGACTTACGAAGAGGAAGTTTAAGGCGAAACGTGTTCAGAAAGGAGAAAATAATGACCAAAGAAGCCATTAAACTGTTTTCACAAGCACACGCGGAACCAGCTTGGTTGAGCAATCTTCGTCAAGCAGCTTTTGAAAAAATAGACACATTAGACCTACCAAAGATTGAACGAGTGAAATTCCACCGTTGGAATCTTGGAGATGGGAGTATTGCAGAATCAGAAGTGATGAGTAATGTTCCTGATTTTACAGCTTTGGGGGATAATCCTAAGCTAGTTCAAGTAGGAACGCAGACGGTATTTGAACAATTGTCTCCAGAATTGGTAGAGGCTGGTGTGATTTTTACAGACTTTTACACCGCTTTGGAAGAAATTCCAGAAATCATGGAGCAGTATTTTACCAAGGCAGTAGCATATGATGAGGACAAACTTGCAGCTTACCATACCGCTTATTTTAATAGCGGAGCGGTCTTGTATGTTCCTGATAATGTAGAAATTAACCTACCAGTTGAAGGTGTTTTCTACCAAGATAGTGCAAGCGATGTCCCATTTAACAAGCATATTCTTGTGATTACTGGTAAAAATAGCAAATTGAACTATCTAGAACGATTTGAAAGTATTGGAGACGGCAGTGTAAAAGCAACAGCTAATATCACGGTGGAAGTCATTGCAGGAGCTGGCAGCCAAATTAAATTCGCAGCGATTGACCGCTTGGGACAGCATGTCACAACCTATATGAGTCGTCGTGGTTCACTGTCACACAATGCGAGTATTGACTGGGCGATTGGAGTGATGAATGAGGGCAATGTCATTGCTGACTTTGATAGCGATTTGTATGGCGATGGCAGCCATGCAGATATGAAAGTCGTAGCCCTTTCAAGTGGCAAGCAAGTGCAGGGCATTGATACCCGTGTGACCAACTACGGTCGAAATTCTATTGGGAATATCCTCCAACATGGGGTTATTCTAGAAAAAGGAACGCTGACTTTCAACGGAATTGGACACATTGTTAAAGGTGCTAAGGGAGCGGATGCCCAGCAAGAAAGTCGGGTCTTGATGCTGTCTGACCAGGCACGAAGCGATGCTAATCCGATTCTTTTAATTGATGAAAATGATGTTACAGCAGGACACGCTGCTTCTATCGGTCAGGTTGATCCAGAGGACATGTATTATCTCATGAGTCGTGGTTTGGACAAAGCAACAGCAGAGCGTTTGGTTGTCCGTGGCTTCTTAGGAGCAGTTATTACGGAGATTCCAGTAAAAGAAGTCCGCAATGAAATGATTGACGGAATTGAAGAAAAGTTAAGCAAGAGGTAAGAGAGATGCCAATAGATAGCCATGCCATCAAACAAGAGTTTCCGATTTTAGACCAGCTGGTCCATGATGAGCCCTTGGTCTATCTAGACAATGCCGCAACGACGCAGAAGTCCCAAGCTGTTCTAGATGAAATTCTAGACTATTATCAGACGGACAATGCCAATGTTCACCGCGGTGTCCATACCTTGGCAGAACGAGCGACCAGCCGTTATGAAGCAGCACGTGAGCGCGTGCGGCAATTTATCCATGCCAAATCAACTAAGGAAGTACTCTTTACAAGGGGGACGACAACCAGTCTCAACTGGGTCGCGCACTTTGCTACCCAAATCTTGCAACCGGGTGATGAGGTCTTGATTTCTATTATGGAACACCATGCCAACATCATTCCTTGGCAGCAAGCCTGTCAAAAAACAGGAGCTAAGCTTGTCTATGTCTACCTGAAAGACGGGCTCCTAGATATGGAGGATTTGAAGTCCAAGCTATCACCAAAAACAAGATTTGTCTCCCTAGCCCATGTCTCTAATGTCCTAGGAACCATCAATCCAATCAAAGAAATTACTCGATTGGCGCATGAAGTTGATGCTATTATGGTAGTGGACGGAGCCCAATCCATTCCCCACATGGCCATTGATGTATTGGATTTAGATGTGGATTTCTTTGCTTTTTCAGGTCATAAGATGCTAGGTCCGACAGGGATTGGTGTCCTCTATGGTAAGGAAAAATGGCTCACACAAATGGAGCCTGTTGAATTTGGTGGCGAGATGATTGATTTCGTCTATGAGCAGTCTGCAACTTGGAAGGAATTACCGTGGAAATTCGAAGCGGGAACGCCCAATATGGCAGGAGCAATTGGGCTAGCTAAAGCAATTGATGTTTTAGAGGCCATCGGCATGGATGAAATTGCTCACCATGAGGATGAATTGCTATCCTACCTTTTTTCAAGATTACAAGCCATGGAGGGGATTGAAATCTATGGTCCGTCAGACTTGACAAAACGTTCAGGTGTCATTTCGTTTAATATCGTGGGCTTGCATCCGCATGATGTGGCAACGGCACTGGACTATGAGGGAATAGCTGTGCGAGCTGGTCATCATTGTGCCCAACCACTTCTAGCTTATTTGGGAGTGCAGTCAACGGTTCGTGCTAGTTTTTCCCTTTATAATACCAAGGAAGACTGTGATCAATTGATTGAAGCACTGGAAAAGACAAAGGAGTTTTTCAATGGCACTTTCTAAATTAGAAAGCCTCTATATGGCTGTGGTGGCAGATCATTCCAAACATCCTCATCATCAAGGGGAAATTGCTGGAGCTCATCAGGTAGATTTGAACAATCCCACTTGTGGAGATGTTATTCATCTATCTCTGCAGTTAGATGAAACAGGGCAAATGATTCAAGACATTGCCTTTGTCAATGCAGGTTGCACCATTTCAACCGCTTCAGCTAGTATGATGACGGACTTAGTAATAGGCAAAACAAAGGCGGAAGTGTTGGAATTAGCACAGGTCTTTTCTGAAATGGTTCAAGGACAGACAGATACACGCCAAAAAAAATTGGGGGATGCCGCCTTTCTAGCAGGTGTTGCTAAATTTCCGCAGCGAGTGAAATGTGCGACCTTGGCTTGGAATGCGCTAAAAAAAGGCTTAAATGAAGAGTAGAAAATCTCAAAGAAATGAAGAAATAGAGGAGGAAAGAATGGCAGAAGAAAGAGTAGAGCCAAAACCGATTGACCTCGGTGAGTATAAATTTGGCTTTCATGACGATGTAGAGCCGATTATCTCGACAGGAAAAGGTTTGAATGAAGAAGTTATTCGTGCCTTATCGGCAGCTAAAAATGAACCAGAATGGATGTTGGAGTTCCGTCTCAAATCCTATGAGGCCTTCAAAAAAATGCCCCTTGAAACTTGGGGAGCAGACTTGTCCGAGATTGATTTTGATGACTTGATTTACTACCAAAAAGCGTCTGACAAACCAGCTCGTTCATGGGATGATGTGCCTGAAAAAATTAAAGAAACTTTTGAACGCATCGGAATTCCAGAAGCAGAACGAGCTTATCTTGCAGGTGCTGCTGCCCAGTATGAGTCAGAAGTGGTTTACCACAATATGAAAGAAGAATTTGAAAAGTTGGGTATTATTTTCACCGACACAGACTCTGCTTTGAAAGAGTACCCAGACCTTTTCAAACAGTATTTTGCCAAATTAGTGCCACCAACCGACAATAAATTAGCTGCCCTAAACAGTGCAGTATGGTCTGGAGGAACCTTTATCTATGTGCCAAAAGGTGTCAAATGTGATATTCCTTTGCAGACCTATTTCCGTATCAATAACGAAAGTACAGGTCAGTTTGAGCGGACCCTAATCATTGTAGATGAGGGGGCAAGTGTGCATTACGTTGAAGGATGTACAGCGCCGACCTATTCAAGTGATAGTTTGCATGCGGCAATTGTTGAAATCTTTGCTCTTGACGGAGCTTATATGCGCTACACCACGATTCAGAACTGGTCTGACAACGTCTATAACCTTGTTACCAAACGTGCTCGTGCCATGAAAGATGCGACAGTGGAGTGGATTGATGGCAACCTTGGAGCTAAAACTACTATGAAATATCCGTCTGTTTACTTGGATGGCGAAGGAGCGCGTGGGACCATGCTGTCTATCGCCTTTGCAAATACCGGTCAACACCAAGATACAGGTGCTAAGATGATTCACAATGCTCCGCACACCAGCTCCTCGATTGTATCAAAATCCATTGCCAAAGGTGGTGGAGCAGTAAACTACCGTGGTCAAGTAACCTTTGCCCGTAATTCCAAGAAATCTGTCAGTCACATCGAGTGTGATACCATTATCATGGATGATATTTCAAAATCAGATACCATTCCCTTCAATGAAATCCACAATTCGCAAGTTGCCTTGGAGCATGAAGCAAAAGTATCGAAAATCTCTGAAGAGCAGCTTTACTACCTCATGAGCCGTGGCTTGTCAGAAGGAGAAGCTACAGAGATGATTGTCATGGGATTTGTTGAGCCATTTACCAAAGAACTCCCAATGGAATACGCAGTCGAACTCAACCGCTTGATTTCTTATGAGATGGAAGGTTCAGTCGGGTAATACGCAAAGAAGAGACTCTTTTGTCAAGCCCCAGTTAAAATGGACAGTAAAAAAGCGAGTTAGTTTGTTAGGTATGATTCCCTATACTCTAAGGGAGTCATACCTTTTAATCTTTCTTGTGGTCTTTCGTAATTATACCTGCCAATGTATTCCCTAATTTGATGGATGAGAGCTTTAGGTGGAAATAGTCTTAATGATTCGCTCTTCAAGTGCGAAAAGAAGTTTTCATATGATGCATAATCGTAACAATTTTCTTTGCCAGAATGAGATATGGCTACTCCATATTGGTCTAGTTTTTGAAAATACTGTTGATTGGTGTATTGGAAACCTTAGTCTGAATGGTTGAATATCCAGTTTAGATTATCAAAAAGTAACTGGTTGTCACTGAAATCTGATAAAGTGTAAGCTACAATAGAAGGGTTACAACAATCTTTTATGACACTTAGGAATATCCTGTAAACGTAGCTGACATCCTTTGTTAGTTGAGGAGAGGACATTCTGCTTTAAAGTTACGGGCAAGCAAGTTGTAGTGGACGTGTCTTGCCTTTTCGTTTACCTCTCGTTGTGTGCAAGATTGATACTGTTTCTTACGAATAGGTGAGTTATGGCCAAGAATACACATATAACGCAATATAGTCTTAGGTTTCAGAAAAAGCTGATTCTTTCTTCTCAATTGATAACAGATGAACCGATAGCCTTTCTGAGTGTCACGGAATTGGAAAGCCGAAGTAGGTACATAAAGAGGCAATAGAATACTGCTCTTTCAACCGATCGATAACCTGATAGGGTGGATTCTTCTCACTTCTTGAAGCCTTTAAAATGTCATTCTCCATGCGTAGATAGGCATTTTGCTCCACTAGTGTCATCTCTTCTATAGTCATTGTTTTAGGGGGACCAGTGGACTTAGTACCCCGTAAATCTTTTGTCAGTAAATCTGGATTTTCACGGTATTTCCTCGTCCAAGTCAGTACCTGATTATCTGATTTTAATCCATGTTTTTTGACAATAGAGGGCATATCTCCACTGTTTTCACTGAGCTAATCCTCGACTACTTGTAGTTTGAACTCTGACGAATAATTTGTGAACTTACCTTCTTTTTTGGTCATAACAAAAGAACCTCCTTATGACAACAGTATAGTACACTTTTTATACTGTTCACTATAAGTGATTCTTTTCAATTGGATCTCTTTTTTAAAATTCACCTTTAAAGGACAAAAAAGTCCTTTAAACATTGGGTGTATTTTGTTAGACTAGAGAACATCAGAAGGAAGGCAGGAGGCAGAAAAGATGGAAGAATTCAAGGCGTTATATATGAAAGTACAGGGGATCGTAAGG
>NZ_JBFRYH010000069.1:0-9227 GCF_040984445.1 Streptococcus handemini | reverse complement strand
AAAAATGCGACGCAACAACAAGTCGCATTTATTGAAAACTGGATTAACAACTATCCAAAGAAGATATTGGGTTACAAATCTCCTAGAGAATTTTTACAGACTGGCTAACTTGAACTTGAAATTTAGCTTAAGCGACTATTCATCACATCGCAGATAATAGATTAAAAAAATTGAAAGTTCTTCTTGCCAAGAGTCATATTTTTTGGTAGAATAGTCAAGTATGTGGTGCTAGCACATCCGTAATATTTGATCAAATGAGGAGGAATACACATGGCTAAAGTATGTTATTTTACAGGTCGTAAAACTGTATCAGGAAACAACCGTTCACATGCGATGAACCAAACAAAACGTGCGGTAAAACCAAATCTTCAAAAAGTAACTGTTTTGATTGATGGAAAACCTAAAAAAGTTTGGGCTTCAGCTCGCGCACTTAAATCAGGCAAAATCGAACGCGTTTAAAAAAAGAGGTCCAGTGGACCTCTTTTTCACGAGCTGAGAAAATAAGATAGCGAGTCTAGAGGTCCAGTGGACCTCTTTTTCACGAGCTAAGAAAACAAGATAGCGAGTCTAGAGGTCCAGTGGACCTCTTTTTCACGAGCTGAGAAAATAAGATAGCGAGTCTAGAAGTCCAGTGGACTTCTTTTTCTCTGCATTAAAGAGGTCAGATTGTAGTTGGACTTCTATTTTATTACTAAAAAGGCTGCTTATATTGGAAAAAAAAACGACAGCACAAGTTCTTCTCATCTGCTGTAACAGCCTAGTTTTTTACACTCGTGAGAAAATATGGTAGAATAGAGTGATAAAATGATTTGAGGTACGAAAAATGACGGTTAAAATCAATACAAAAGATGGCCAGATTGAGCTAACAGATGATGTCATTGCTACAGTTGTGGGTGGTGCTACGACAGAGATTTTTGGCGTTGTTGGTATGGCCAGCAAATCTGCGATTAAGGATAACTTCCAAGCACTTCTTGGCAAGGAAAATTATGCTAAGGGTGTTGTGATTAAGACGACAGAAGAAGGGCATATTGCAGTAGATGTCTATACTGTGATGAGTTATGGCGTCAAAATCAGCGAAGTTTCTCGCAATATCCAAGAGCGTGTGAAATTTAATTTGGAAAATCAATTAGGGATTGCAGCAGATACGGTCAATGTCTATATTCAAAATATCAAAGTCGTAGGAGAATAATGGTGTCTAAAATTACAACTAGTTTATTTCAAGAAATGGTGCAGGCAGCATCGACTCGTCTGAATAAACAAGCAGAATATGTGAATTCATTAAATGTCTTTCCTGTTCCAGATGGTGATACAGGAACCAATATGGGCATGACTATTACCAATGGTGCAAAAGAAGTGTCTGATAAACCTGCTAATACGGTTGGTGAAGCCGCTCAAATTTTATCTAAAGGCTTGTTGATGGGGGCTCGTGGTAACTCAGGAGTAATCACTTCTCAATTATTCCGCGGTTTTGGTCAATCGGTCAAAGGAAAAGACGAGTTGACAGGAAAAGACTTGGCACAAGCCTTCCAACATGGTGTTGAAGTAGCTTATAAAGCGGTAATGAAACCGGTTGAAGGGACAATCCTGACGGTATCTCGTGGTGCAGCAACTGCAGCTTTGAAAAAATCTGAACAGACAGATGATGCAGTTGAAGTTATGCGTGCAACCTTAGAAGGGGCAAAACGTGCACTCAAGAAAACACCAGATTTGCTTCCGGTATTGAAAGAAGTTGGCGTAGTGGACTCTGGTGGTCAAGGTTTGGTTTATATCTATGAAGGCTTTTTGGCGGCTTTAACTGGTGAATACATTGCTTCTGACGATTTTGAAGCAACTCCTGCGGTAATGTCTGGGATGATCAATGCCGAGCATCATAAGTCAGTAGCAGGCCATGTTGCAACAGAAGATATTACATTTGGTTACTGTACAGAAATCATGGTGGCTCTTCGTCAAGGTCCAACCTATGTGAAAGAATTTGACTACGAAGAATTTCGTACCTATTTAAATGACCTAGGGGATTCTCTCCTAGTGGTGAATGATGACGAAATTGTAAAAGTCCATGTTCACACAGAAGATCCAGGATTGGTTATGCAGGCAGGTCTCCAGTATGGTAGTTTGGTAAAAGTTAAAGTGGATAATATGCGTGAGCAACATGAAGCGCAAGTAGAAAAAGAAGAGAGTTTCCAAAAACCAGCTGAACAAACAGAATACGCAGTGATTGCTGTTGCAGCGGGCGAAGGTTTAACTGAAATCTTCAAATCACAAGGGGTAGACTACGTGATCTCAGGTGGTCAAACCATGAATCCTTCTACCGAAGACTTTGTGAAGGCAATTGATTTGGTCAATGCACGCAACGTTATCTTACTGCCGAATAATAAGAACATCTTAATGGCAGCTCAATCAGCAGCAGAAGTTGCAGAAGTAGCTGTCAAAGTAGTGGAAACACGGACGATTCCGCAAGGATTTACCAGTTTACTAGCCTTTGATCCAAGTCGTGATATTGAAGCAAACTTTGAAGCTATGACAGCTTCGCTAGCCGATGTTAAAAGTGGTAGTGTGACGACGGCGGTCCGTGATACGACAATTGACGGTCTTGAGATTCATGAAAATGACAATCTTGGTATGGTTGACGGTAAGATTGTTGTGTCAAATCCAGATATCCTTCAAGCTCTTGCAGTAACCTTCGATAAGATGTTAGATGAAGACAGTGAAATTGTCACTATTTATGTGGGTGAAGAAGGGGATGAAGCCTTGGCAGAAAATCTTGCCCAAGAATTAGAAGAAAAATATGAAGATATTGAAGTGGAAATCCACCAAGGTGGTCAACCAGTATATCCATATTTGTTTAGTGTTGAATAGAATGAGAAAGCTGAGCAGTAGTGCTTGGCTTTTTTTGCCAGTCTATGCTAGTGAGAAAACGACATATTTTTGTAGATTAGGAATGAGTTTCTTTTGTGCTTTCATAGCTAGATAATTTATTTCTTGAAAAATATAGAAAACGATTTCAAAATATGGTATAATGAAAAATAAAGGAGGTGAAGTGATGGAGGATAAGCAAAAAAAATCGGTTACAATGAAAGATGTAGCGCAGCGAGCGGGCGTCAGTGTAGGTACAGTATCGCGTGTTATCAACCAAGAGCAAGGTATTAAGAAAACGACGCTCGAAAAGGTTCAGCAAGCGATCGCTGAGCTTGATTATATTCCAGACGTTTATGCCCGAGGGATGAAAACCAATCGTACAGAAACCGTCGCCTTAATTCTGCCGACCATTTGGCATCCATTCTTTAGCGAGTTCGCCTTTTTTATCGAAGAAGCCCTCAGTAAGAAAAACTATAAATTATTGCTGTGTAACACAGATGGAGCGAAAAAAGAGATTGAGTACCTCACGATGTTGCGGCAAAATAAGGTAGACGGCATTATTGCGATTACCTATAGTCCGATTGAAGATTATTTAGCATCAAATATTCCTTTTGTGAGTATTGATAGAACCTATCAGGATAAGGAAATTGCTTGTGTTACATCTGACAACCAAAAAGGTGGGGAACTTGCAGCACAAATGCTGTTGGAAAAGGGCTGTCAGCATTTAGCCTTTGTTGGAAGTCACAATAATACACTCAATGAGACCAAAAAGCGTCGCCAATTTTTTGAAAAGACAGTGAGATTGACGGATAAGGAGTGCTTGATTTTTGATTTAGAAGAACCGTTCGATGATTTTCTAGAGCAACTAGAAACCTTCTTGGAACAACATCCGCAGATTGATGGCATTTTTGCAATCAATGATTTTACAGCTTTAGATGTTATTACGATTTTAGAGAAACAAGGTAAACGAGTCCCTGATGATGTTCAAGTGATTGGTTATGATGGTATTCGTTTTTCTAATGATAGAACCTATCATGTGTCTACGATTAAGCAACCTCTAGAGCAGATGGCTCAGGTAGCTGTAGATATTTTGCTAGCTATTATTCAAAAACAAAACCATAAACTTCAAAGTATTTTACCGATTTCCTATGTTGACGGAAGAACGACAAAAAATTTTTAAAAAACGCTTGACAGAAAGCGCTGCCAATGGTAGACTATAGGTAGGAAATTTATTTTTTACAACAAAAATGAAACGTTTCAAAAAGAGAATCTATTATAAGGAAATAGGTTTCTCGTTTCTCTAAAATTGAAACGTTTCAAAAGGAGGAATTATGAACATAGGAAAGGATTACTCTTTGTGGGAAAGAATCAAACGGCAAAAAGTATTACTCTTGATGCTGTTTCCAGGCTTGTTATTGACATTTGTCTTTAAGTACATACCGATGTATGGCGTCTTAATTGCGTTTAAAGATTACAATCCTTTAAAGGGTGTAATGGGAAGTGAGTGGATTGGGTTTCAAGAATTCACCAAATTTCTCTCCTCTCCCAACTTTGGAATCCTATTAGGTAACACCTTGAAATTAAGCGTTTATGGCTTGCTATTGGGCTTCCTACCTCCAGTTATCTTGGCAATCATGCTCAACCAGTTGCTGAGTGATAAGGCGAAAAAACGGATCCAACTCATCCTGTATGCACCAAACTTTATCTCAGTTGTGGTTATTGTCGGAATGATTTTCCTCTTCTTCTCAGTTGGAGGTCCGATCAATAGTATTTTGTCTCTTTTTGGAGTCAAAGCAAATTTTTTGACAGATCCAAATGCCTTCAGACCACTTTATATTTTCAGTGGAATATGGCAAGGAATGGGCTGGGCTTCTACGCTGTATACCGCAACACTGGTCAATGTTGATACGTCCTTGATTGAAGCAGCTAAGATGGACGGTGCCAATATTTTCCAACGAATTTGGCATATTGATTTGCCAGCATTGAGGCCTGTTATGGTGATTCAGTTTGTACTGGCAGCTGGAAATATCATGAATGTTGGCTATGAAAAGGCCTTCTTGATGCAAACATCACTCAACTTGACGAGTTCAGAGATTATATCAACCTATGTTTACAAAGTCGGTCTTGTTTCGGGAGACTATTCATATTCGACAGCTGTAGGGCTTTTCAATGCAGTCATCAATGTTATTTTGTTGGTTGCAGTGAATCAAATTGTTAAACGAATGAATGACGGTCAAGGATTATAGGGGGGGACAAAATGAATACACAGATTTATACGAAATTTGACCGGCGTATGCTGGTTGTCAATAAAATCATCATTGCCTTTTTGGTCCTTATTACACTTGTTCCATTGATTTATATTTTAGTGGCTTCCTTCATGGATCCTCAAGTACTTGTGAGCAAAGGAATTAGCTTTAATCCAGCTGATTGGACGGTTGAGGGTTACCAAAGGGTATTTAGCGACAAGTCAATTATAAGAGGATTCTTTAACTCCCTCTTTTATTCCTTTAGTTTTGCAACTCTAACGGTATTCTTATCCGTTTTGACTGCCTATCCCTTGTCGAAAAAGGATTTGGTTGGAAAGAAATGGATCAATGCCTTTCTCATCTTTACCATGTTCTTTGGTGGAGGTTTGGTTCCGACCTATTTGCTTGTAAAAGATTTAGGGATGTTAAATACCGTCTGGGCGATTATTGTCCCAGGTGCTATCAATGTTTGGAATATTATCTTGGCAAGGACTTATTTTCAGGGTATTCCAGATGAGTTGCTTGAAGCAGCCTATATTGACGGAGCAAATGATTTAGAAATTTTTGTCAAGATTATATTGCCGCTTGCTAAACCAATCATGTTTGTTCTTTTCCTATATGCCTTTGTCGGACAATGGAATTCCTACTTTGATGCCATGATTTATATCAAGGATCCGAATTTAGAACCGCTCCAACTTGTTTTGCGGAAGATTTTGATTCAAAGTGAGCCAGGCAAAGATATGATTGGGGCTCAGGCTGCGATGAATGAAATGAAACGAATTGCAGAAATGATTAAGTATGCAACAATCGTCATCTCAAGTCTACCGTTAATTGTCATGTATCCATTCTTCCAAAAATACTTTGATAAAGGTATTATGGCAGGATCATTGAAAGGGTAACACTCGCTGAAAATTAGTTTTTAGAGAGTATCATTAAAATTGTATTAATAAAAAAGGAGTTTTCTCATGAAAATGAAAAAATGGATGAGTCTCAGTGTGACTCTATTAGCAACATCTACTTTGGCCTTGGCTGCTTGTGGTAGCAAAAATACAGCTTCCAGCCCAGATTACAAACTTGAAAATGTTTCTTTCCCTCTGAAGGAAAAAGTGACCTTGAAATTTATTACAGGTAGTTCACCGCTTGCTCCCAAAGATCCGAATGATAAATTGATTTATCAACGTTTGGAAGAAGAGACAGGTGTCCATATTGACTGGACAAACTACTCTTCTGATTTTGCTGAAAAACGTAATTTGGACATTTCGTCAGGTGACTTGCCAGACGCTATTCATAATGACGGTGCTTCAGATGTTGAGTTGGTCAAATGGGCTAAGCAGGGTGTGATTATTCCGGTTGAAGATTTGATTGAGAAATACATGCCAAACTTGCAGAAGATTTTGGAAGAAAAACCAGAATACCGTGCATTGATGACAGCACCAGATGGCCATATCTATTCATTCCCTTGGATTGAGGAATTAGGTGATGGAAAAGAATCTATTCACTCTGTGAATGACATGGCTTGGATCAATAAAGATTGGTTGAAAAAACTAAATCTTGACATGCCAACCACGACAGATGAGCTTGTAAAAGTCTTAGAAGCCTTCAAAACACAAGATCCAAATGGAAATGGCAAAGCTGATGAAATCCCAATGTCCTTTATCAATGCAGGCGGAAATGAAGATTTTAAACTTCTGTTTGGAGCATTTGGTATCGGGGATAACGATGATCACTTGGTCGTTGGAAATGACGGTGTGGTAGATTTTACGGCTGATAATCCAGAATACAAAGAAGGTGTAAAATTCATTCGTCAATTGCAAGAAAAAGGCTTACTTGATCCAGAAGCCTTTGAACAAGATTGGAATACCTATATTGCAAAAGGTGGCGAACATCAATACGGTGTCTACTTCACATGGGATAAAGCCAACGTTTCAGGTTTTAACGATAGCTACGATGTCCTACCAGTTTTAGCAGGACCAAGCGGTAAAAAACATGTAGCTCGTACTAACGGGATGGGCTTCTCACGCGACCGTATGGTGATTACAAGTGCCAATAAAAACCTTGAATTGACAGCCAAATGGATTGATGCTCAGTATGCACCATTGCAATCTGTTCAAAATAACTGGGGTACGTATGGTGATGATACGCAGCAAAATATCTTTGAATTTGACAAAGCAACAAATAGTTTGAAACACTTGCCCCTTGAAGGAACCGCACCAGGAGAGCTTCGTCAGAAGACAGAAGTTGGAGGCCCTCTTGCTATCCTAGACAGCTACTATGGCAAAGTGACAACAAAACCAGATGATGCTGCATGGCGCTTGGATATCTTGAAGCAAAACTATGTTCCATATATGAATAATGACTCCATCTACCCACGTGTCTTCATGGAAGAAGAAGATTTGGATAAACTTGCTCAAATTGAAGCAGATATGAATGACTATATCTATCGCAAACGTGCAGAGTGGATTGTTAACGGTAACATCGACAAAGAGTGGGATGATTATCTCAAAGAATTAGAAAAATACGGTTTGTCAGATTGGTTAGCCATCAAACAAAAATACTACGATAAATACCTAGAAAATCAAAAATAGAAATAGAGAGTGAGAAAATATGGGAGACCTATTGAGTGTAACCAAAGCCAACGAGTATATTGCGGAACATCAAGCAGAGGTGAATCCTCTGTACAAGCCGGAGGCTCATTTTACAGCGCCGATAGGCTGGATTAACGATCCGAATGGTTTGGTGTATTTCAGAGAGGAATACCATTTGTTTTACCAATATTATCCCTACGGAACGCAGTGGGGGCCAATGCACTGGGGCCATGCAAAGAGTAAGGATTTGCTCCATTGGGAACACCTCCCAGTCGCCCTTGCTCCTGATCAATCTTATGATAAGGACGGTTGCTTCTCAGGAAGTGCGATTGTCAAGGATGATACCCTTTGGTTGATGTACACCGGTCATATTGTCAATGCAGATGGATCTATTTCACAAGTGCAAAACATGGCTTTTTCTAAAGATGGTATTCAATTTGAGAAATTAGCATCTAATCCAGTTGCGACAGGGGAGATTCTCCCAGAAGAACTCATTGCAAGTGATTTCCGCGATCCAAAATTATTTGAAAAAAGTGGGACCTACTACGCAGTTGTGGCTGCCAAGCACCGTGAAGAGGTAGGTACGATTGTTCTGCTTGAATCACCTGACTTAGTCACTTGGAACTTTGCGTCTATTTTCCTAAAAGGTGAGCCACATCAAGGCTTTATGTGGGAATGTCCTGATTACTTTGAATTGGACGGTGTCTCTTGCTTGGCTATGTCACCAATGCGATACGAAAAGACAGGTCTTGACTATGCAAATATCAATTCTTCTGTCATTATGACAGGTAGTGTAGACTGGGACAAGAAGGTCTTTGAACTGGAAACAGTTAAAGAAATTGACCACGGTCATGATTTCTATGCACCTCAAAGTTTGGAAAATACAGCTGGGGAACGCATTATGATTGCTTGGATGCAGACTTGGGGGCGGACCAATATCACGGATCAATTAGGCCATAGGTGGGCATGCGCCATGACCTTGCCAAGAAAATTGAAATGGGATAATGGAGTACTCGTTCAAGAACTTCCTGCTAGCTTGTTGGAGCAATTACCAATCCTACCTGATCAAGGAGCAGTTGAAGTTGGTTATTTCCAAGGAGATTGGAGTGGTGGAAAGGCCTTTCGATTGGGAAGCGAAGCGGACTATATCGAATTTGGCTATGATGCAGAAAGACAAGAAGTCTACATTGATCGCAGTTCATTAAAACAAGCGATTCAAGGAGAGGAAGCCTGGTCAACGGAACGCCGTGCTGTGCAAGCTGAAAATCCACACGTACTAGTGGTCCTTGATAAAAATAGTATCGAACTCTTTGTGAATGGAGGTCAAGATAGTTTGACCAGTACCTATTTCTTGTTAGGCCAACGTGAGTTAACTATATACTAAAAAAAGGGGGTGTTCCCTCTTTTTTATGTGACAAATTGCAAGAAAAAGTGCAACCTTTATTCGAACTCATTCAAGAGAGCTTCAACAGCGGTTCTGTAAGCTAAACATTTTCGTGGTCGGTGGTTGATGTCACCTAATGCCTTTCCCAAAGTCTCG
>NZ_JBFRYH010000068.1:0-9233 GCF_040984445.1 Streptococcus handemini | reverse complement strand
CTTTTTGGTGTATAATAGTGTTGCATCTCAGAGTCTTTCTAATTGTTGTTGTGGTGATTACAATTATATCTCTCTGAGATGTTTTTTAATACCCTTGACTGGCTAACTTCATTTTAGAACTTTCGAAAAGACTTGCATATCTCTTCCAAAACAGATAGTATATAGAATATGGAGTTTGTCACCTGATTACTGTATTATAGAGTAAACTTCAAATAGAGAACAATTATGAATTCAAAACATCAAACCGTATTATTTATTACCATGCTAGCTGCTCAAGCAGTCGTTATTTCTTTAGTAGAGAGACTGATTCCAACTCCATTTTCCTTTGCTCCTGGAGCAAAACTTGGACTTGGCAATCTTATTAGTCTTATTGCTATTTTCACTCTTCCGGCTAAAGACAGTGTTAAAGTCGTGGGTATTCGCTTACTGATTTCTACCTTTTTAGGTGGAACATTTTCAACTTTTTTATATGGATTTGCTGGGGTCACACTCAGCTATCTTGGCATGTTATCTGCCAAACAACTAGGACCAAAACGGGTCAGCGCAATCGGTATTTCCATCCTAGGAGGCATGCTACATAATATTGGACAGCTCCTCGTTTTTGCTCTGATTGGCCAATCCCTCTTGGTTCTCAACTATTTGCCTATTCTCTCTTTTACTGGCATTCTTTCTGGTTTTCTAGTTGGTCTAACCGCCAACTACCTCCTTCAAAAAGTTGGACCTTTGCGCTACTATCATCATATCATTTTAGCAGAATGGAAGTAGTCTATCTTTCCTACCAATTTGGTAGGTTTTTCTTTCATTTTTACTAATTTGTGCTACAATAGCCTCATACCTTAATCACGAGAGGGAATTATGTCTTCTTTTAGTTTAAAATTTACACCGAGTCAACGGATTGTCCTAAGTTTTGCAGGCCTTATTCTGATTGGCTCGCTCCTCTTATCCTTACCCATTTCACAACTAGCCAGTTCAGAAGCTAGATACTGGGATCATCTTTTCACAACTATTTCCATGGTCTGTGTAACAGGATTGTTTACCGTTCCTGTTGCCGAAACCTACAATACTCTAGGGCAGCTCATTTGCATGCTCTTAATTCAAATCGGTGGGTTGAGCTTGATCAGTTTTATCGGACTATTTGCCCTAAGAGGGGGACGGAGACTCAGCTTCATCAATATGGCCACGCTACAAGAGAGTTTTAACGTGACTGAAACCAAGCACTTCCGTAGCTTTATCAAGTCTGTCTTTGGTTTTACCTTTGCCATCGAAGCAGTAGGAGCTCTTGTACTCGCCTTTCAGTTCGTACCTGATTTTGGCTGGCAACGTGGGCTTTTTTCAGCTTTCTTCGTAGCTGTTTCTGCCTTTTGTAATGCTGGATTTGATAACTTTGGCGCTACTAGCCTGGTGAATTATGCGACTAATCCCTTGGTCAATCTGATTATCGCAGCCTTGATTATCATGGGAGGTCTCGGATTTTCGGTCTGGTTTGATATGCAGACAAAAATTCAAAAACGCTTGAGTTTCAAAAAATTAAGTTTCCATACCAAGGTTGTCCTAACCATGACAACTGTGATTCTGCTGCTCGGTACCCTACTGACCTTGCTAACAGAATATCGAAATCCTGATACAATTGGCCACTTGTCCTTGCCACAAAAGGTCTTGGTTAGCTTTTTCCAAACTGTTACTATGCGGACGGCTGGCTTTGCTTCGATTGACTACACCAAGGCCAATCCTGTCACCTTACTACTCTATACCTTTCAAATGATGTTGGGCGGAGCGCCAGGTGGAACAGCTGGAGGTATCAAAATTACAGCCTTTTTAACCTTAATTCTCTATGCTAGAAGTGAAATTATCGGGCTGCCACATACGAATTTTAAGGCGAGAACCATAGATAATGAGACCATTCGAAAGGCCTTTGCAACCTTTATTGTCTTCATTATGGTCTTTCTAGCTGGGCTCTTTACCATTAGCATGACAGACCCTCAAAAACCTATACTCTTTCTGATTTTCGAGGTCATGTCAGCCCTAGCAACGGTTGGAGTAACGGCTAATCTAACTCCACAACTATCTCAACTTGGGCAGCTAGTGATTATGGCACTCATGTTCTTTGGACGAATTGGACCAATGTCAATTTTAATCAGCCTTTCTTCTCGGAAATTAGCTAAAGAAGAGACCATACAATACGCTAAATCATCTATGATTGTGTAACTGCACTTGGGCTGAAAACTTTCGCGTCTTGTTAATTGAATTCGGACGAAAAACTTGGAGAATAGAGACACAGATGTTCTAGCTTTAGCTAGTTACAACTTAGATTGAGCAAAAGTACCATAACTGCTCATTTTTATAGTTCAAGCAGCTTAACGCAGTAGTTGTCTGATTTGTAAAGCGATGATAAATCAACATTCTACAAACCTAGTCAACCTTGCGGGTGGGACTACAAAATCAATTTCTATGAAATCATGATTTTTGTCCCACTCCAAGCTCAACTTCTTCGTCATGTTTCCTCATTTTCATTCGTTTTTTAACACCCTCGTATCTTAATATAACTGAACTCGAGCTACAACTCACTGACAAAAAGATAAACCTCATTGGTTGTAAGACAACCTGCTTCGATTTCCTATTTTGTCTAGGAGCTGCTTAACGCTCTCGTATCTTGTGTAACTGAACTCGGGCTAAAAGCTCGGAAAAAAGAGACATAGCTGTTCTAGCTTTAACTAGATTACAGATATGGCTACCTTTAGGTATAAATACGCTTAGAAGATTGCGCTTCTTCGTCGTATTTCCTATTTTTCATTCGCTTTTTTAACGCCCTCGTATCTTGTTTTAAGGAGATTTTATGAAAACTCAAACGATTGGAATTTTAGGTCTTGGTGTATTTGGGACCACCATTGCTAAAACCTTACATCACTACGATTGTAATATTATTGCAGTAGACAACCATGCAGATCGGATTAACCAACTTGAAACTATTTTAACCAAGGGAATCGTAGGAGATATTACAGATAAGGATTTGTTACGTGCAGCAGGGATTGACCGATGTGATACGGTCGTTGTCGCTACTGGTCGTAACTTGGAATCAAGTGTGCTTGCTGTTCTCCATTGTAAAGCTCTCAATGTCCCAAAAGTCGTTGCTAAGGTAAAAAGTAAGACAGCCAAAGAAGTGTTGCTAAAAATCGGAGCAGATCGGGTCATTTCTCCAGAAAGAGAAACGGGTGTATCTCTAGCTAAGCACCTTCTTCACCGTGATACAACTGATTTGATTGAATTAGACGGAAATGTGACCATTATTGAATTTCATGCCCCTAAAAAATGGATTGGCAAGAGCTTGGCTCAACTCCAGCTACGCCAACACTACAATCTCAATATCATCGGCTACCGTGATGCACAGACCAATCAATTAAATGTGCAATTTTCACCAAACTACACCTTTAACGAACACGAATTGATTATGGCTGTAACCGATAACCATACCGTTGATCACTTTGAAGAATATACAAATAAATTATAGATATCCTACAACAAATCCGATTGCGTTCACTCAAGTTGGTTAAACATCTATCAACAGTCCAAGTAAACCGCTGATACCCGAACTTTTACTCCATTACTATCAAAATGAGCATTTTTCGATACTTCATTAGATAGTGCAGACGCAAGCAACCTCCTCACTAGTTGAGGGTTATTTCGTAATCCTTATTTCCAACCTGACACAAGCACTATCCTAACTTTGTTAATGCAACAATTTTATATTTTTAAGGCTATAAATGGCGGATAAGTTGGTTATTTTTGAATTTCAATGAGTATTAGCAATCAAACAGTGAGGACTGCCGGATTTTTAAAACATTGACAAACCTAAAAAATAAAGGAGTGAGGAAACTTGATTTCTAGAAAATCACAATTTTGTCTCACTCCTTTCTACTCTTTACGAAGGAGTTTTTATGCAGGATTTAACCCAAGGCAAACCGATTCGCGTGATTTTACGCTTTACTGTGCCACTGTTAATTGGTAGTTTTTTCCAATTAGCCTATAATTTTGCAGATAGTATCATTGTGGGGCATACCCTAGGAAAGGTCGCTTTTGCTAGCGTTGGAGCTACTGGGAGTATTGTTTTTCTCATTCTCGGTTTTGCGCAAGGCTTGACCAGCGGACTGACCATTGTCACCGCTCAACGGTTTGGCGCAAGCGATTTTGACGGAGTAAAAAAAAGTTTTATCCACGGGCTCTTCTATTCCTTTTGCATCAGCCTTGTTTTGACCGCTTTAGCCCTCACTTTTTTACGTCCCCTGCTCATTTTCATGCAGACCCCTGAGGAATTACTTCCCCATTCGCAGCAGTTTTTAACAGCCATTTTTGGCGGAACGATTTTCTCGGTGCTGTTTAACTATCTGTCTAATCTTATCCGCAGTCTCGGTGATTCAACGACACCGCTGATTGCTCTTATCATCGCCTGTTTCATCAATATTGGCCTCGACTTTCTCTTTATTTTAAATGTTGGATTGGGAGTATTCGGAGCAGGTCTGGCAACGATTACAGCTCAAGCCTTCTCTGTCCTGTATCTCGCGATTTATATTTATAAAAAAGTGCCTTATTTCCATGTCAAGAAAACAGAAATTCGACTAGATCGAAAAAATCTTGTCAAACATGCACAATTGGGATTTCCTATGGCTTTTCAGGCTAGTATTATCGCTATTGGCTCGATTACTTTACAAGTCATGCTCAATCAGCTTGGCACTGATGCCATCGCCGCTCAAGCCATCGCTAGTAAGACTGACCAACTCGCCATGCTCCCAATGATTAATCTTGGCTTGGCAGTTTCAACCTTTACTGCTCAGAATTATGGAGCCAAACTCTACTCACGGATTTTAGAGGGTTTAAAGAAAGCTGTTTTGATTGATATTGCATGGGCTATTGTCTTTGCCATTTTACTGGTGACAGCAAATCGCTTCTTCTCACGACTGTTTCTAGCAGACGGCAATCAAGAAGTCTATTCTCTCGCACTAGCCTACTATATCATTAACGGCTCTTGCTATTGGATTTTGTCGATTCTCTTTATCTTACGGAGTTTCATACAAGGACTTGGAAAAGGATTTGTCCCAACCCTAGCAGGTATCATGGAATTAGTCATGCGAGCCGGTGTTGCTATTGTCGGACTGATCTATTTTGGATTCTATGGTGTTGCTGCAGCCAATCCCGCTGCCTGGATCGGAAGCGTTCTGGTCTTGGTTCCAAGTAGTATTATTTTGACAAGAAAACTAGGCCAAGGGCAAATCTAATCGTTCTATCCTACGAAAATCAGTATTTTATCACAAAACAAAACCAGCTATACCTTCTACTAGCTGGTTTTCGTCTGTTATGAATGAGGGTCATCTAGGCTTCTGCCATGCAGTCCTTTTTCACGTTGAACTTGTTTGAGTTTCTCTGGGGTTATATCGTTGCCTGCTTCATCGACGATTTTGATGCCTTCAACATGGGCACGAACACTACGGCGATAGCCTTCGATATACTCTTCACGGAGGGCTGCTTGCTCTTTTAATTCCTCTTCTGTCAAGCCAACTTCCTTTTTCTTTTTGGCTAATTCATTGATACGATCAATTTTTGCTTGTTCCATCTTTTCTCCTACTTGGTGTTGATTTGGTTAAATTGGGCAACCTGTTGTACCTTGTTGGTCAATGCTGCAAGCAAGGCCAAGCGGTTGTTCTTCACGGCTTCGTCTTCGACCATGACCATGGTATTGTCAAAGAAAGCATCAATCACTGGTTGAAGAGCAAAGAGTTGGTCGATATTGCTGGTCAAGTCTGTGGTAAAGGAAATCTTCTCTACAGCTTCTGCCAAATCTTTTTCCTCAGCATTTTCAAAAAGACTGCTATCTACTGCGACATCTGCCTCTGCTTTTTCTGCTAAGTTAAAGGCACGTGAGAGGCTTTCAACCGCTGGTTTGAAAGCTGCTGTCTGGGCTTTTTCTGCCAAGAGACGAGCGGTTTCAATCATGTCACTGACCACAAAGTTAGTACTGTTTAAGACTGCCTCCACGATGTCTTTCGGCACACTCTTATCCATCATTTTCTCTACACGAGCACGGAAGAATTCAAGAACCTCCGCCTGATGTTCATAAGTAAGGCTATCATGGTTTAGAGTATAGAGCTTTTCGACCAATTCATCAATGGCAATCGTCCAGCCAAAGGCCTCCAAAATCCGTACCACACCTTGGGTTGCACGACGAAGAGCATACGGGTCATTTGAGCCACTTGGAATCAAGCCAACGGAGAAGAAGGACAAGATCGTGTCTAATTTGTCTGCAAGGGCAAGGACTGCTCCTACCTTAGTTTCAGGAAGAGCACCTTCTGCACTGTTTGGTAGGTAGTGCTCACGAATTGCTGCTGCAACGACTGGTGTCTCCCCTGCTAGAAGAGCATATTTCTCTCCCATAATCCCTTGTAATTCATCGAATTCACCGACCATACCAGTCAAGAGGTCAAATTTGTAAATAGCTGCTACACGCGCAAGGTCTGTTTTTTCTTCCTCAGAAAGCCCAGCTTGATTAGCCAAGAGAGCGCTAATAGCTGCCGTACGCTCCATGTGTTCATAAAGAGAACCAATTTTCTCATGGAAGGTCACGGCTTTCAGGCGCTCCACAAGGTCTTCAATCTCTAATTTTTGGTCCTCACGCCAGAAGAATTCCCCGTCTTCCAAACGTGCCACCAAAACTTTCTCATTTCCCTTAATGACATTGGCAAGAAATTCCGCATTTCCGTTACGAACAGAGATAAAGTTCGGCAAGAGTTTACCGTCCTTGTCTCGGACAACAAAGTAGCGTTGGTGATTTTTCATAGAAGTTACCAAAACTTCTTCTGGAACATCCAGATACTTAGCATCAAAAGCACCCATAAAAGCAGTTGGGTATTCGACCAAGTTCAAGACTTCGTTCAGTAACTCTTGATCAATCTCAACGACCACATCTTGCGCTTTTTCAATCGCCTTGATTTGCTCTACAATCATTCTTTCACGTTCTGCGCTGTCTGTAATCACAAATTCCTTACGCAAATCATCTTCGTAGCTGTCTGCTGTTGCAATTTCTGTTTCATGACCAAGGAAGCGATGACCACGGCTCACACGACCTGAAGTAATATCAAGGAAATTCATCTCAAGTGCTTCACCATCCAAGAGAACTGTCAAGGTATGAATCGGACGGATGTATTCAAATTTATTTGAAGCCCAGTGCATGCTGACTGGGAAAGTCATAGAAGCAAGAAGTTCTGGAATGCCTGCTAAAACTTCCTTAGCTGTCTTTCCTGTCTCATGCTTGGTCACATAGACATACTCTTCCCCCTTGATTTCACGGAAGGTAATATCAGCTGTTGTCAATCCTTTCCCACGGACAAAGCCTTCCGCAGCCTTGGTAAAATGACCATCAGCATCCAAGGCAATTTTCTTACTTGGCCCTTTAAAATCCTCTGTTAAATCTTCCTGCTGGTCTGCCAAGCCACAGACACGTACTGCTAAACGGCGAGGGGTTGAAAACATCTCAATCTCTTCAAAATCCAAGCGGTTATCTGTCAAAAATTGTGCCATGCGGTCTTTCAATTGAGCCATAGCAGGCGTTACAATGTAAGCTGGAATCTCTTCTAACCCAAGTTCTACTAGTAAATTTTTTGCCATCTTATTCTGCCTCCTCTGCTAATAGCTGCGCTCTTGTTGTTTCATCCAACAGCGGATAACCAAGGCGTTTTCTTTCTGCCACAAAAGTCTTTGCAACTACACGCGCTAGATTTCTAATACGTGCAATGTAGCCAGCTCGCTCTGTTACTGAAACTGCACCACGGGCATCCAGTAGGTTAAAGGTATGCGAACATTTCAAAACATAGTCAAAGGCAGGGTGAACTAAATGCTCATCCAAACAACGTTTTGCTTCAATTTCAAATTTCTCAAAGTTACTGAGCAATAAATCTTGGTCACTGATTTCAAAGCTGTATTTTGAATGCTCATATTCTGGCTGAAGAAAGATCTCACCATATTTCACTCCGTCTGCCCACTCGATGTCATAGACCGAATCCACCTCTTGGATATAAGAAGCTAGACGCTCCAAACCATAGGTCACCTCGGCTGTAACAGGAGCTGTTGCAAGACCTCCGACCTGTTGGAAATAGGTAAATTGAGTGATTTCCATACCGTCAAGCCAGACTTCCCAACCCAATCCTGCTGAACCAGTTGATGGATTTTCCCAGTTGTCTTCTACAAAGCGAATATCGTGCTCCAAAGGATTAATTCCAAGACGCTCCAAAGATTCCAAATACAATTCTTGAATATTGCTTGGGCTTGGTTTCATGACCACTTGGAACTGGTGGTGTTGGTAGAGACGGTTAGGATTTTCTCCGTAACGACCGTCTGCTGGACGACGACTTGGTTCTACATAGGCAGCATTCCACGGCTCAGGACCAATGGCACGCAAGAAAGTGTAAGGACTCATCGTTCCCGCCCCTTTTTCCGTATCATAAGCCTGCATCAACATACAGCCCTGTTCATTCCAAAATTGTTGCAAGGTCAAAATAATCTCTTGAAAGGTTAATTGTTTAGACATTGGTTTCTCTCTTTCTATTTGATCGTGATAAATGTCGAGTGCCTTCATGCCAAACGCAGAAAAATCAAAAAGCGCGCCAACACTCCTATGTTTCCATAGGGGCGTTGAAACGCGGTTCCACCCTAATTTATTACTTCATTTTGTTCTTAAAAATACTTGAGAAAGCGCCAATCACTCTGACTTTCCGTTTGGCTTTCACTGTCCCAAACTCGCTAAAGGCTGTACCAAGCGACCCTCTTTCTTATCTGATAGTATAGCAGAAAATCCTTCACCTGTCTATCCATACTCTGTAAAAATCACGACAAACGCATGAAACGGTCTTCGGCTTTTTTCTACCTCAAACACTTTTTTGATTTAAAGTAATCGTTTTAAATACTGGTCAAAGGATAGACTAAGGACATATTTCTTACGACGCATGCTCATTTTCTTTCCAAAATCCAACCGTTTTAGGACAGCTAGGCAGAATTTGTCCATCACATTCAAATTAAACGCTAACTGCTTGTTCAAAGTTTTATTCGCATCTTCTCGAAAAACAATATCTAATAACCAATGCATACTCTCTATCTGCCAATGACCTCGTACATAGTCGCATAATTCCTTCGCACTAACCTGACTACTCAAGATAAAGTAGCGTGTTTCTTCACCCTCTTGACTACTCTTGGTC
>NZ_JBFRYH010000067.1:0-9882 GCF_040984445.1 Streptococcus handemini | reverse complement strand
TATATCCAGTTTTACAATACACAACGTTATCAAACAAAATTAAATAACCTGACTCCTTGGGAATTCAGGAATCAGGTTGCTTAGTATCTTTTAGTATTTGACTGTCTACTTGACAGGGAGCCGTTCACTAGTCGAAACTTGTGTGATTTTTACTGTCATTCACTATATCGATATGGGACGATACTCCGCTTCCAGCCCACGCTGAACAGCTGGGCGAGCTGCAATTTTTTCTGTCCATTCTGTTAGATGTTTATAAGCCTTAACATCTAAAAATACTGCTGATCCTGGATAGAGATTCCCTTCTACCAGACGACCATACCAAGACCAAATCGCAATATCTGCAATAGTATAATCATCCCCTGCGATATAGGGGCGAGTTGCCAATAAGTGATCTAAGACATCTAGCTGACGCTTGGTCTCCATGGTATAGCGGTTAATAGGGTACTCCTGAGCAGTGGGGGCATAGTGGAAGAAATGGCCAAAACCGCCTCCAACAAAGGGTGCTGCTCCAGTTTGCCAGAAGAGCCAATTCATCATCTCTGTTTTTTCTTGGAGTTTTTTTGGTATGAATTGTCCATATTTTTCCGCCAAATAAAGTAAAATATGAGCTGATTCAAAGACCTTAATATCCTCATCGGCTGATTGGTCTACCAAAGCAGGAATTTTGGAGTTCGGATTGATTGCTACAAAGTCTGAGCCAAACTGATCTCCTTTTCCAATATCGATACGAAATAGATCATAGTCTGCATTCCTTACGCCTGCCTCTTTCAATTCTTCTAGCATAATGGCTACTTTTATCCCATTTGGAGTTCCTAGCGAATAAACTTGTAACGGATGTTCTCCTCGTGGTAAAATCTGCTCGAATCGGCTCCCAGCTGTTGGACGATTTCCGCTTCGATTTTCATTTTGCTCTTCCCAAGTCCATACTTGCGGTTTGACATATTCTGACATCGTCTATGATTTCCTTTCATTTAGTTTCGTATTAACCTTATAAAATTTTAGGAAAAATGTCAATTATTTGATACACAAAAACTAGAAAACGTTTTCGTTTCTCTCTTTTATATGCTATACTATCCTTACAAAACGAATGGATAAAAACATAATAGGGAGGCGCATCATGAAACACAAACTACTTGTCCCAGCTATTATTCTCACTCTTATCGGACTACTGGGCTGTCAGGCTATCTCCAAGCACATACCTGCTAAACTGCCAGAAGTTCCCTTGACCGAACAAGCAGATGGCTATCTTGTTGGTACCCAGTCCATCTCCGCTATCCAGATTCGTAACGACAAACTTCAAGTCATCAAACAAACCAAGCACTCTGAACTTCCATGGGATGCAACGCTCTATCCTGCTATTTCATTTGATAAACGCTATCTTGTCTTCCAACATAGAAAAGAGGAAATGCAATTATCCTCGCCCCCTTCTGCTATTTTTAGCATCGACTTTGACACAGGTAAGACACAGGTACATAAAACCAAGTATGCTTCTACTGTTGGAATGGGAAGTAGTCTAGATTTTTTCTATACATGGTATGCCAATACCCTTACACAATTTGACAAGGAAGGAAAAGAAATCCAGAGTAAAACCTTTGATGACCTCGCTGACGGGATGCAAACGTTTATTGATACAAGCAATCGTATCCATCTAGTAGCTTTGTCCAAAGACTCAGCTATCCATCTACTTGAGTTAGCTGAAACGGATCTCTCCCTTATCTCCGACCAAACGCTCTCTGAATTGGATGGAGGTGTTCCCCGATTTGCACAGGCTACCATCATTCAAGGGGTACTCTATGCTTCCTTGCATTCTATCCTTACCGAAGGAGCAACGATACCAGATAAGCGACTGCTAGTCCTTGATTTACAGACTATGAATCCAGAATTTATCAACTTGAACGAAAAAACACCTGACTATCTCTATCATGATGGCAATAGTCTATTTATCACCCATGATTCATCAGCGTCCGGCACTCTAAAATTGTGTTTCTCGACTGTTAACCTAGATACAGGTGAAATAACATTTACTGATGTATCGCATATTTTAAACACTGATACACATGAGATTAGCACATCACACCTTAAAAACTTCAAGTATACTGCAGATGGAAAATTGCTTTTTACCGTTCAGAATCGTCTCATCTATTTTGACATGGAAAAACAAGAGGTGCTTGACACACTCACCTTGGAAGAATCCAACCAGATTATTTCTATTTGGATGACGTAGAATAGCATGTAAAAAAGTCCTATCAATCGATAGGACTTTATCTATTTTTACAATGAATTTGGATCAACCTTGATACCAACACCTTGTGTCGTAGTGATTGTCACAGAAGTCATGTAGGTACCTTTAGCAGTAGCTGGTTTTGCTTTAACCATTACATCATGGAATGCTTTGAAGTTTTCAACCAATTTATCTGCTTCAAATGATACTTTACCGATGATTGCTTGCACAATACCCGCTTTGTCAGCACGGTAAGTGATTTTACCACCTTTAGACTCTTCAACTGCTTTTGCAACATCCATTGTTACTGTACCAGTCTTAGGGTTTGGCATCAAGTTACGTGGTCCAAGGACACGTCCAAGACGTCCAACAAGTGCCATCATATCAGGTGTAGCAATAACAACATCGAAATCTAACCAACCACCGTTGATTTTTGCGACAAGGTCATCTTCACCAACAAAGTCTGCACCAGCAGCTTTTGCTTCTTCCGCTTTTGCACCACGTGCAAATACCAATACGCGTGAAGTTTTACCAGTTCCGTTTGGCAATACCATTGCGCCACGGATTTGTTGATCTGCTTTACGAACATCAATGTTCAAGTTGTAAGCAACTTCTACAGTTGCATCAAATTTTGCAAAGTTAGTTTCTTTTGCAAGTGCTACAGCTTCTTCTACGCTGTAAGCCTTTGTGCTGTCGATTTTTTCTAGTGCAGCACGCAATTGTTTGCTTTTTTTAGCCATTTTTATTCTCCTTGTAATGTGGTCATATCGATTTTCATCTCCCACGTCACTCATCAGAAATGATGAAGTCTTGCGGGTTGTGGGCTGTTATTGATTAGTCAACAACAGAGAATCCCATAGAACGAGCAGTACCTTCGATCATACGCATTGCAGCCTCAAGGTTTGCAGCGTTTAAATCTGGCATTTTAGTTTCAGCAATTTCTTGTACTTGCGCACGAGTAACTGTTGCAACTTTTGTTTTGTTTGGTGTGCCTGAACCTTTTTCAACACCTGCAGCTTTTTTCAACAAAACAGCAGCTGGTGGTGTTTTCGTGATGAAATCAAATGATTTATCTTCGTATACTGAGATTACAACTGGGATAATCATACCAGCTTGGTCAGCTGTACGAGCGTTAAATTCCTTAGTGAATCCCATGATATTGATTCCTGCTTGACCAAGTGCTGGTCCGACTGGTGGAGCTGGAGTAGCTTTACCTGCAGGAATTTGAAGTTTTACAAGTTTTTCGACTTTTTTAGCCATCTTTAAATCCTCCTATTGTGGTTTTTGCGGTAATTACAGATTTTTACCTCCCACAAGTATGTGATTTTCCACATACCTCTTTAGTATACAGTATTTTCGCTAAAAATCAAGCTTTATGTTTACTTTTTCAAACTTTTTTTATAGAATAAAACTATGATATTCTTGAAATTTGCTTCTGTACTTTTTATAATCCTACCATTGATTATCTCAATCTCAGTGGTCAAACTCTTTAAACTCCAAGAGAAAGGCTGGAATTTTGCTGATATCGCCTTTCCTATCTTAGCTTTTGAGTTCTATCTCATTTCAGACAAGGTCTACTACCATAGCTTTTTGCCTCATTTGATGTTGGCTTTATCTATTCTAGCGCTAATCATAGCCTGCTATCTCCTATTTGGCAAACGAACATTTTCGTATCACCGTTTTTTCAAATTCTTTTGGCGAGCGGGCTTCCTTCTCACCTTCTTCATGTATCTTGCACTCGTCATTGCCATTTTTACAATCAAAAGCTAAATTGTCGCTCCGTGAAAGGCGTTTTTTCTAACAGCTATATCCTGATAATTTCCTGCTTCTACTCGCCTTTCTCTGTTATTTCTTGATCCTTGAAAAAACACCCCACTTGGCATGACTCGCTTTCTAATTTACAAGCTCGTGAAAAAAACACCCTACTGGGGTGTTTTTTTCTCACTCATGTATTTCCAAGGGAAGGCCGTCTGGGTCAAAGAAGAAAGCCATTTTTCTTCTGTCAAAGTCGTCATAACGTAAGGATTCATGGGGGATGTCTAATCTGTCGAACTCCTGTAAACAGTTTTCAACGTCTGCCACTTTGAAAGCCAGATGTCGTAATCCTGTATGTTCTGGTTGCGGCATGGGTGGTCGTTTGGGAGCATCTGGTTTAATAAAGATTTCGAGTACCAGATTTCCTTTGCGAGCGTTGAAGAGAATATCATTCTTTTCTGGTCGGATATGTTGGTCCAATTGTTCAAAAACTAGCTTGTCAATATAAAATTCTTTTGTCTTTTGGTAATCACTACCGATAATAGCAATATGATGTAGGGTATCTAATAGCATCATTGCGTTTCCAGTACCTTTCTTGGCTTAGTCCCTTCAGCAGGACCAATCACGCCTGCCGCTTCCAATTCTTCCATCAAGCGGGTTGCACGATTAAAGCCAACCGATAAACGGCGTTGAATCATAGAAGCGCTGGCTTTTTGTGTTTCAACAACTAAGGATCTCGCTTCTTCAAAGAGTGGATCACCACCGCTATCACCTGTTCCACCCTCAAAGTCTCCTTCTGTTACTTCGCCAGGGTCAAAGAACTCATCGTACTCAGCTTCTGCTTGATGCTTAATAAAGCTCACAATCGCTTCAACATCATCATCTGAAATAAAGGAGCCTTGCAAGCGGACAGGGTGATTTTCATCAATCGGTTTAAAGAGCATATCACCTCGTCCCAATAATTTCTCTGCACCATTTTCATCTAAAATAGTTCGACTATCTGTTCCGCTTGAAACCGCAAAGGCAATCCGAGACGGAACATTCGCTTTAATCAGACCGGAGATGACATCAACAGATGGGCGTTGGGTTGCGAGAATCATGTGAATACCGGCTGCCCGCGCTTTTTGTCCAAGGCGAATAATAGCATCTTCCACTTCCTTACTGGCTACCATCATCAAGTCTGCTAGCTCATCAACAATGACGACAATCAATGGTAACGGAATCTGCTTTTCGTCAGATCCTCGATTAAATTCTGCAACTTTTGCATTGTAGCCTTCGAGGTTGCGAACGCCTAGATGGCTAAAGAGTTCATAGCGTTTTTCCATTTCATCCACGACTTTTTGAAGTGCTCGTGCAGCTTTTCGAGGATTGGTCACAACAGGAATCAGAAGATGAGGAATATCATTATACACCGACAATTCAACCATCTTAGGGTCAATCATCATAAATTTGACTTGATCTGGACCTGCCTTCATCAAAATAGAAGCAATAATACCATTCACCGCAACAGATTTTCCTGAACCAGTTGAACCAGCGACTAATAAATGTGGCATGCGTGTCAAATCAAAGGAACGGACTGAGCCGTTTACAGCCTTACCAAGTGGAATATCCAATAATTTAGTCGGAGAAGTTTTTGCTTGTTCCCATAATTCTCTAAACGGTACCATAGCCACTTCAGAGTTTGGCACTTCAATACCGACTAGGGATTTTCCAGGAATCGGGGCTTCAATTCGGACATCTTTGGCTGCAAGGGCAAGGGCCAAGTCATCTGCCAGATTGGAAATCCGATTAACCCGCACACCAACTGCAGGTTTCACCTCATACTTGGTCACAGACGGACCGATTTCTGCCCGCTCAACCACTACCTTGATACCAAAGCTGGCAAAGGTGTCTTCCAAGACCTTGATATTTTGGCGGACGATTTTCTTTTCATTTGCTTGACTTTTGATTTTTATTGGCGCAAAGAGATCAATCGACGGTAACTTGTAGGTCAATTGGGCTTTGGGTTTGAAGTCAAGTTTTACTTCCTCTGCTTCCTGTTCCTCTGTCGCTTCTTCATCAGTAACTAATAAAACAGGAAATTCTTCTTCATCAAAAATAGACTCACGTTCTTCCGTCACAATTGGAACCTCACGTCCTTCTACTTCGAGAATTTCGCCTGTTTCCCTATCAACCAGGGGAAGTTCTACTGGTTTAAGCTCTACTTGCTCATTTTCTTCTAATCGTTTAGCCTCTTCCTCTGCCTGACGTTGAGCTTTTGCTTCTGCCTTTACAGCACGTTTTTCTGCCCGAATCGCTGCTCCCTCTCGGTATTTGTCCCACAAATAAACTGCACCATCTGCTAAATCATAAATCGACCACGGACTCATAAAAAACAGGCCAAAGGCAATCAATAGTGCGCCAATGAAAAAAGTACCCAAGGTTGCAAATAGGAAAGAAACCGGCACATACAGACCTCCACCAATCAGACCTCCACCCAAGAATTCCTTTACGCGAAAGGCAGAAAGGTCTGACAAGGCGAGCCGAAACGTATGGTGTAATAGGTCTTTCCCCTTGTAAACTAGGTCAAAATAGGCTTGGTACTCCAGTAAAATTCCTACAAATACGAGCCAAAAACCAGAAATCATGCCTTCCCTTTGTCGTAGTTTGGAAGAAAAGAGAAGGTAGAGAAACAAGGCTACAATTAATACATAAGTCGTACTTCCAACTAACAAACGAAAAAGATTGTAGGCTGTCACACCAAAAACTCCTAATCTGCTTGCCGCAAACAGGAGAAATATAACTACTGAAAATCGTAGTAAAAGAGATTTGATTTTTGCTTGCTGAGCCAATTCACCCTTTGATGGGCGTCGCATATTTCGCCCTTTTTTTGTCTGTTTTTGTCTTGTCATACTTCTATTATACCATACTTTACTGGTTGGTCTAGTATTGGGCAGGTAGCAAAAACTCCCCAACAAGCAGAGTTGATTGGAGAGTTTCCATGTATAAATCATTTATGGATTCATCGACACATGAACATGGTCAAAGTGATTTTCTGTAATACTACCACGGTCAGGCATCACATTCCAAGTATTAGCCGGTCCATAGATACTTGGATAAGGTGCGTAAAACCGCTGTTTCCAAATAATATAGGAAATATTCTTGCTAGCTATATTTTGAATGGCATAATTCGCAACCTGATCGCCTAGAGCTTCATTGTTGCCAACCATGAAATCAACTGCAAGTCCCTTACCGTGGTCTCCGCTATCTCCTGGACGATAGAGACTAAAGGAGGTAATGCCATAGATACTTGCCACTTCTTCTTTAAAGGCTGCCGTCTGTGGTTGCAGTCCAGCATTGGCAGGATTTGCAGCAGCGCTACTCGTAAAATCTGTCGACGGGCTCGCCGGAGCAGGACTTTCCTCTACTGGAACAGGAGTAACTGCTTCCTCTTGTGCTTCCACTGCTTCTGATGTGGGAAGTGATTGAGCTACGTCTTTCGGTTGCGCGACAGTTGGTGCGGCTGACTGAGTTTGCTCGGTTGTAGAAACAGGAGCTGTTTGTGTCGTTTCGATTGGTTCTGTCAAATCTTCCACAGGTATGGTTTGATCGTTGACAACCACTTCGTGTTTCTCTAAATCAACTTTAGTCGTTACTTGTTCTTCTGTATTCTCACCTTGAGGAGACTGAATCTCAATAGAGGTTACTTCTCGTCGTGAGTCAATTTTCACCGTCAAAACAGTATCTGGAAAAATCAAATTGATATTGGCAATCTTATTGATATTAGCCAAGACCGTCATATCAACATCCATCGCCTCAGCAATCGTGCTAAGCGTATCCCCATACTGAATCGTGTAGGTTTGCTTATCTTTCTTCGCTAAAATATCTGCTTTGATTTCTTCGACAGAACGGGCAGTCCAAATTGGAGCCAATTCATCTGCTTGAGCTGTTGCTGTAAAAAGCGAAAGAGCGAGAGTTGAAAATAAGATTGTTTTTTTCGTTAATGTTAAAGACATAACTTCTTCCTTTTCTTTGTGATAGAGACATCTTACCACAATTTTGAAAGCAAAAAAGGCTTTTTAAGCCTTTTTCACGAAACTGTATTTTAGATGTCACAGAAGGAAATAGTTGTCATCTGATTGTCTTCTCTGTCACCATATTGTAATCTTTAGGGTTACATCTTTGTACAGTTTAAAAGATAATATCTTGATCATCACCTTGTCCATTATCAATTGGCATCACCCACCAGCAAACCAAGTAGGGAATGACACCAAATCCATAGGCAAAGGCTAAAACTCCCCATACAACACGCACAAGTGTTGGATCTAAGTCAAAATACTTAGCAACACCCGCGCATACTCCTGCAATTTTTACATCATATCGATCGCGCATCAATCGTTTTTGCATACTTTTTTCTCCTTTTCTTCTACTTGTGGCTATTATACCACAAAAAAACTGACCTCACGAGCCAATTTTTAGGGTATTCAACATATCGTCTTTTCGTTTTTTATTTAGTACTAGGCAACAAGACGCAGGCAGAACTTAGGTTCGGCAAGGAGAGTTAACGACGTAATAAATGAAAACGAACTGACGATATTAGAATTTCTTCTTAGGATGGCGGTCAATCACCTCAGAATGTGCCGTAAGTGCTTTTTCCCCCTTAGTTGTCAGTTTATAACCACGAACACTAAAGAGAGCTGCTAATTCTTCTTCTGAAAAATGCTCTTTTAAAGCAACATCCAAATCTGCAGCTTTCATTTTAGATAGACCTGTAACACTCTTTGTTTTGAGTATATTTTTCTTCATGGTCGCATTGATATGATCCAGTGAATCAAAGGCTGTTTCGATAGCAGCGTAGCTATTTTTCACCAGATCTGCCAAATGTTTGGCTGCATCAATTCCGTAAGTATACTCAAAATACTTAGGAAAAATCGAATCCGTTGTAAAGGTGTCAAACTGAATTCGCCACAAAAGGATGATGTCCCCTGCCAGCAATCCGTCTGCTAAAGGTTCCATATTCCGTTTGGGAACAGGCTTCGCATCCAGTAACCATATCGCTAAATCACGGTCTGGAGCAATATAGGGCATACGAGCATGGTCCTTGTAAAGTTCTCTTACCTGCTCTTCTACTGTCATATCGTATTTTACCTCACTGACTATCTATTTCTATCACATTTCCTAGTCAAGTCTCTTAAAATCAAGAAACCTTGTTCCTTGAACCGTTAACTCACCCTTGTCTCCTTCAGCAGATAGGGCATAGACTTGACGGCTCACCCGAAATTCCCTACGCTCACCATTGTCGAGTGCAAAGGTGACATAGTAATCAGTATAGGCTCCTTGATTTCTATGCATATCCGTTCGCTTGCCAATCAACTTAGCAGGAAAAACTTCCTTGGGAGCAGCATTGTTTCGAAGAGCTTCAACAAGTGATTTGACCAGTCGCCATAGGAAAATTCCCACAATAATCGTAAAGACTAGCAAAAACCAAACAGAAAATATTGGTAATGTACCCATAGCCCTATCCACCTTTCAAATTTTATACTATTAGTATATCAAATTTCACTCAAAACATACTAAGATTAGTAGTGAGGAAATCTCCGACGGGAGAGAGTAGTCACTACTTTTTCGTTGTGTTAAAGTAGAGGTGTCTTGTGAAGTCGAGGGGCTTTTTGACGCTGGACGTCGTACTCAAAACTGGCAAGACACCTGTTTTAGGGAGAATGTTATCAAAGTATGTGGGGCGCTAGACGTCGAGTATTGAAAATGACATCACTAAAACAAGGAATCAAACAAGATAAAAAGGTAATATCATGCGTACAGTATTTGGGATTGATGTGAGTAAAACAAGTTCAGAAGTGGCAATTCTAGTCAACGGTGAGAAGGTTCATGGCTATACCATGCCGAGTGATGCCATCGGCTTCACTCGG